>CAIVNT010000636.1 GCA_903907305.1 uncultured Ignavibacteriota bacterium | reverse complement strand
TGTTGATTTTTCGATTACTGTAGCCGCCGGATATGCCGTGAACATCAGCAATATCACCGTCCCCATAACCCGAGTCGGAACGGCATCGATCCAACAAGCATGTGCGTACGCTATCAACGATGTGTGGAATACACCTCAATATATTCTGAACAGCGCTTCCGGTGTTACAATTGTTACAGGTAATATTATTTGGACGACACCTGTCTCGTTGAATGCCGGCGACAAATTATCTGTCCGGTATATTGTGTGGCGTAACAACGGCGCAGGTGTTTCTACCTTGACAAGCGGAGCAAAGATCGGAGGAACAACTTCTGTCAGCATTACCGGTACGGCGTCAGTAGCGGGAGCACCGACCATCGTCGCAAATCCGGCATCTCTTTCCGGATTCATTTATGAATCAGGATCTGGTCCTTCCAGTGCTTCCTCTTTTTCTCTCACCGCTAACAATTTGACTCCCGCAACAGGTAACCTTACGGTTGCAGGAACATCCTCATTTGAGGTTTCATCCGATGGTGGGACGAACTATTCGGATAATGTGACGGTAGCGTATTCCGGATCAGGGAGTTCCCTGACGCCGTCGACCATTTATGTTCGGATGAAGAATGGAATTACTTCAGGTGATAAAAATAATGAATCGGTAAAAATATACGGCGGTGGAATTGCAGAGGGTTCTGCATCCACGGCATCGTGCAGCGGGACAATATTCAATACGTATTCCTGGACCGGTGCCGATGGTGCAGATTTTACGGTGGGATCAAATTGGAATCCGGTTCGGACTTCGTCAACAAATGATATCTTGCATTTCAACGATGGAACGACCAAAACGATTGTCAGCGTGCCGAATACTTCCGTGGGACAGATTTCGGTCTCTAACAATTCATCTGTCATGCTGCAGTCATCGGGTGCTGTATCATTCACGATCCTTGGGGGAACCGGTACTGATGTATCTGTCTCAAGCGGTTCGTCATTGATCCTGGGAGGGTCCAACGCGATCACGTTCACATTGAATAGTGCCGCGACAGGTTCGATCAATGGAAATTTTACGACTCAAGGCGCAGCACATCAGGTCTCGATTGCAACAACGGGCGCCTTAGTATTCGAGAATGGATCGATCTTCACCCAGGGAACCAGCGTTGCCGGGAATATCTTCGGATCTGCTACGAGCCCTGCAAATGTTGCCGTGTTCAACTCCGGATCGAAATTCGTTCATAAGGACGGTTCGAATCCTTTTGGCATCTCTGCACCGGGATCCAAGATCACATTCAATTCCGGCAGCATCTACAGTAATGAAGGGGGCGCAATGTCATTATCGAATAGAACGTATGCTGATTTTGTCTTCAATAATTCCGCTGGTGCGGCATCGCCTGCTGGAAGCAACCCGTGGACGGTGAATAATCTTACTGTTCAGCAGGGTACGTTCACACTAAATTCAGCAGGTCAGATCGTGGTCAATGGAACGGTAACAATAAATGCCGGTGCAAAATTAAGACTCCTGAATACGAATGCAGCAGGATGTGTGCTTCCCAATGCAGGGCATGTTGTGAACGGATACCTCGGTATCGGTATGCCGTTTTCCATCACTTCCGGAGGGACGTTGACCTACGGTTCGGCGGCAACACTTGCATATATAGGGACTGCTGCTCAAACAGTAGCAACATCGAATATTGAATTGACCTCGATACCGCCGAATTTTTCATTGGAAAATTCGGCAGGAATCACAGTCTCAAATGCTATCGCCATCACCGGCATGCTGACACTGGGAGGGAACAATGTCTATACTAATCTTAGTAACATTACAGGATACACCGGTGTGGACTATGCCGCAACGATCTCCCAAACGACAGGCGCGGAACTGGGATCTTCCATCACAAATCTGACGATCAACAATGCGTTGGGAGTAACGGTGGCGACATCGAAAACAGTTACCGGTACCCTGACGCTGAACAGCGGAATAGTGAATATCGGAACGAACGTTCTCACACTCGGTCCGACTGCTGTGCTTGCCGGAACACCTTCGGCAGCATCAATGGTTGTTGCTTCAGCCGGCGGAGAAATCCGCAAGGAAATGTCCTCCTCTGGTTCGTTCACATTCCCGATCGGTGACAATACCGGCACGGCGGAATATTCACCCGTGGCGCTGACAATGAATTCCGCAGATGCATTCACATCGGCGTATGTTTCGGCATCGGTCACCAATGCGAAGCATTCGAATAATTCCAGTTCAACGAATTTTCTTTCCCGTTACTGGACGTTGACTGGATCCGGAATCACCAATCCAAATTACTCTGCAGTGTTTACGTACGCTGACGGAGATATCAATGGGACTGAATCACAGCTTTGGGGAGGGAAATATAACGGATCGGCTTGGACGCTGCTTTCGGCAGTGAATGAAGCTGCAAACAGTTTTACGGCATCCGGAATGACATCGTTCTCTGATATCACCGCCGGCGAGCAAAGTGCAATGCCGGTAGAATTAACGATGTTCCGCGCAGAAGTTCAACGGATATCTGTTGCAATTCAGTGGAACACGGCATCGGAGATGAATAATTACGGATTCGAGGTCCAAAAAAGTATTGATGGAAATTGGAAGAAAATAGGTTTTGTTGAAGGACAGGGAACTTCCAACACCCCGAAAGAATACTCCTTCGCCGATCCCGAAATGCTTCCGGGAAAATATTCCTACCGGTTGAAACAGATCGACAGGAATGGTCAGTTCAAATATTCTGGAGCAGTAGAGGTGGACGTCATTCGATCTGTTCCAAAAATACTATCACTTTCAGATTGTTATCCGAATCCTTTCAACCCGTCAACGACAATAGAGTTTACTGTTCCGAACGACGGCAGAGCTTCGCTGAAAGTATATAATATGCTCGGTCAGTTAGCGGCGGAATTGTTCAATGACGGCGTTTTGGCAGGACGTGCGTATCGCGTTACCTTCGATGGCACGCGATTGTCGAGCGGAGTTTATCTTTCCGTGCTTGATTTCGGTGGAAAGAGAGTTACCAACCGAATGGTCTTAACGAAGTAATCATAACAACTGTACGTATCAATGGTTCAGATATCATTTCAAATTGTCACCCTGGAGTTCTTTTGCGAGTTGGTGCAACACGTCGATGGTTTGGTGTATTGATGGTCCTCATGTGTTCTCACATTATGTTCAGTCAATCGATCCTGCTGCAGGAGGATTTTTCTCTTACAGCAGGGACCGATCTTGACGGACAAAACAGCTGGACGCTTGGGAGCGCTTCAACCAATAATATCGTTCTTTCGAATGGAAGTCTGACATATTCCGGATATCCGAATTCCGGATTGGGAAACGGCGCCGTCTGTGTACCGACAACGGATCGACTTCAGCGTACCTTTTCCGGGATATTGAGCGGACCCTATTATTATTCATTCCTCCTGTCTGTCTCTTCTGCTGGAACAGGTGATTACTTCATCGGGTTCTTTTCCGGTAATGCATTTCGCGGAAGGGTCTATATTAAAGCGGACGGTGCAGGGTTTCAATTCGGACTTGTTAAAACTACCACCGGCACTGTTACCTACACTACGGGAACTCCATACAATTTCAATACGACCCATCTTCTCGCGGTGAAATACGAATTCGTTTCAGGATCCACAACGGATGACAAAGTGAGTCTGTTCATCGATCCGGCACTCCAGAGCGGGGAACCGGGGAGTGCATCCATCGGTCCGCTGACAGATGCCGGAACCGATGTTGCATCCAATGTGATCGCAGTGCAGGGGCGGGCAAACAGCGGCACCTTCACCATTGACGGTATCAGGATCGCCGAGGATTGGAATACGCTGCTGCCGGCCTCGACACCGGTCCGATCCGCTGTGATCAGAGTGGATCCTGCAGTATCGGGGGATGCAATCCCGGAATCGTTCGTCGGCTTCTCCTTCAATCCTGCATACTCGTCGCAATTCTTCAGCACAAGTTACAACGGAAATAACAGCCGAACGGTCTCCGCGAAACTGTTCAATAATTTTGTCCCGTATCAAAAACCGGGGATACGTATCATCGGCGCGAACAACTCCGGCTGGCTCCGCTCAGGCTCCGCATATTCGTCCATGCCGATACAATGGAACAACAGTGCTGTCAGTTTTCCATACATCCCTGCAACCACCCCCTCCATCACAACGACCATCGATCAGACCGATCTGAATGACATTGAAGGATTGCTGGATGGATTGACCTACACTCCATCGATCCTGTTCGGGCTCAATCTTGCGGTGATCGACGATGGAAGATCGGCCGACTTCGCATCGAAGATCAATTCCACATTGAAGAATTCACAGCGGCCTTTCCTCGATCTGCAGTTCGAGATCGGCAATGAACCGGATGCATATGTCAGCAACAGCAGACGTTTATCAGGGTACGGCTATTCACATTTTCAGCAGGAATTCAATCTGATCGCGAACTCTGTGAAAGCCTACGGCGATATTGCGGGGCCCACACTGGCCAAACCGACGTACACTCAGGAATTTGCCGGCAATGTTCAGAACTTCATCACGTCGGTCACAACGAATGTGGGAGCCGGAAAATTGAAGACAGTAACGTATCACGACTATCCGCTCGGGTGTGCAGCGGACGGGATCGCGTCTGTCTTCCTGGAAAAATTCTTTACAAAAGATTCGAACTCAAGCCGGTATGCAGAAAAATATACACGGCTTGAAGTGTCGGAGGATCTGCAGCCGTCCATTACCATCGCCAAATCGAACGGAGTGCAATTCCGAATGGCAGAGACCAATTCGATCTGTGCCGGCGGGAAGGATTCCGCCAGCAATTCATTCGGAGCAGCGCTGTGGGCGTTGGATTTTATGTATGAACTGTCCAAGGCCGGAGGCGACGGTATCAATTTCGCCATCGAAGGAAGTTCCACCGCGGTCTATTCTCCGTGGACGTTCAGTTCCGCACAGGTCGGCAGCGGTATCGTCCTGGTGCGGCCTCTATATTATGGTATGGTAATGTTCGCCAAAGCGGTCCGGAACAATGCGCGGTTCTGTTCAAATTCGTTTGTCACAACAGGAGGTCCTCATCTGAAAGTATGGTCCACAAAGGATGATCAGGGAATAATTCGGGTCATGATCATCAACAAAGGGACATCGCTGAATGATGATACCACCTGCACGGTGACGCTCAATATTCCTTCATCGGTCTCAGGCGCGAATATGTTTGAACTTACACCTGTATCCGGAGGAATCGCAGCAATGAGCGGAATATTGCTGAACGGACAATCGGTCTCACAATCGGGCGGCACGGCCGGAGAATTTGCGGGGACTGTTTCATCGCCTGCTGTCTCACGCACATACAGTAATGACACGACAGCATTTGTCTTTGCCGTTCATGCCGCTTCCGCAGTGATCCTTGAAACGACATCATCGATACTTCCGGTGGAGATGACCTCGTTCACCGCAGAGAATATCCGTTCGCAGATTCATCTTCGATGGGCGACGGCGATGGAGGTTGCAAATGTTGGTTTTGAGATCGAGCGCCGTCCTTTGCATGGCCAGCACGATCCGTGGACAGTGCTCGGGTTTGTTGAAGGATCTGGAAACAGCAGTGCACCGAAACAATATTCGTTTATTGACAGGAACACTTCTCCGGGATCCTATGAATACCGATTGAAGCAAGTGGATCGTGACGGAGGATATTCATATTCATCGGTCGTTGAATCAATCGTGGAATCTTTCGGTTCATTTGCTTCGATGCGGAACTATCCGAATCCGTTCAATCCGGTCACAACCGTTGAAGTCACGATCCCGTCTGCGGGAACGGCGGCAATATCTATTCAAAATGTTCTGGGACAGAAGATTGCAGAACTATTTCACGGGAAGGTCGAAGCGGGAAATTCTTTCACCGTATCCTGGGATGCGCGTCAATTCGCGAGCGGAATCTACTTCTCCGTTCTTGAGTGGAACAGAAGGACGCTGGTCCGGAAAATGTGCCTGATGAAATAGCGGAGATCGATTCCGAAGTGTGCAGTACCGGCGGTGAATGTATCAGTGCCGCAGAAACAGAAAAGATCGAACCAGAAGGGATGTATGACTTTGAACACAATATCAGTTAAGATCGCTCTCATAATATTCGCCGTCTTGTTCTCAGGATCGTTCATGACACAGGCGCAGGATGAGATCACGGTGAAGGCAAAGAAGAAGATCTATCACGAGGATGGAACGCGTACCTATGGAGAGTGGAATGAATATCCGACACAGCTCTTGCAGAATCTTTCGGGATTCTCCCCGCGGAGAGAACCAGCCTATTCACAGTATGGCGGCAGGATCGATACCAAGGTGACAGCGACAGGATTTTTCTATCCCAAAAAGATCCGCGACCGCTGGTGGCTTGTCGATCCGGATGGATATTTGTTCATCCATAAAGCCATCGTCACCGTGAAACCGGGAACATCGGAGAATCAGAATTCCACACTCTGCCGGAAATTCGGAACAAAAAAGATATGGCTCGATTCAACAGCTCAGTTGTTGTCGAAGATCGGATTCAACGGAACAGGCAACTGGTCCGATGCGGACCTCATTAAGGAATCACCGACCCATCTGATCTATACACGCGGATTCAATTTCATGGCAGGGTATGGGAAGAAACGCGGCGGAACATATCAGCAGCCGGGCCATACCGGATATCCGAGCGATCTCATCTTCGTCTTCGATCCGGAATTTGAACAATACTGCGACACGGAAGCTGCTGAAGCTCTACAGTATAAGGACGAGAAGAATCTTCTCGGTTACTTCTCCGATAATGAAATGCCGTTTCCGGATGATGCGCTGGAGAGATATTTGCGGCTCAGCGAGAAGGATCCCGGTAACCGTGCGGCCACAGAATGGCTGAGCGAAAAACGGATAGCCGTCTCCGCTATTACCGATAAGGATAAAAGCGCATTCCTTGCGTATATGTCCGGACGATATTTCTCTATTGTTTCCAAAGCGATCAAGAAATACGACCCTAATCATCTGTATCTCGGCTGCAGGTTCCATGGAGATATCATCAAAAAAAGACCGGTCTTCGAAAGTGCGGGCAAATTTATGGATGCTGTTTCGGTGAATTATTATGATGTTTGGACACCGGAAAATGATCGTTTGGTGAAGTGGTCCGAATGGTCCGGTAAGCCCATCCTCATCACGGAATGGTACACGAAGGCAGAGGATTCAGGACTGAAGAATCAAACAGGTGCAGGCTGGATCGTTCCCACCCAAAAAGACCGCGGATATTTCTATCAAAATTTCACGCTGGCTCTGCTCGAATCGAAGGTCGTTGTAGGATGGCATTGGTTCAAATATCAGGATAACGATCCGACGGATAAAAAAGCTGATCCCTCGAATGCCGATGCGAACAAGGGGATCGTGGATAATAACTTCACGCCGTATTATCCGCTGCTGGAAGAGATGAAAGAGGTCAACACAAATGTGTACGGTATCATCGATTATTTCGATGCTAAAAAAACTCAATAATATCTGACGATGAAAATATATTTCTTTGGTTTTGCAGTTCTGCTGTTTGTCACTGCTTCCGCTCAAAAAAGCGGGACGGCGAAAGATGCGATGTACCGTTCCGACTGGATCGATCTGAACAAGAATGGTGCGAAGGACCCGTATGAGGATCCGAAAATCGATATTGATAAACGGGTGAAGAATCTTCTCAGCTTGATGACGGTGAATGAAAAGACGAATCAGATGGCAACACTCTACGGATTTGGAAGAGTGCTGAAAGATGAACTTCCTACTCCGCTCTGGAAGAATGAGATCTGGAAGGACGGGATCGCGAACATCGACGAGCATTTGAACGGTCTCGACCGCACGAATACCACAACAGAATATTCATGGCCTCCGTCCAAGCACGCATCGGCGATCAATCAGGTACAGCGGTTTTTCGTTGAGGAGACACGACTTGGGATTCCGGTGGACTTCTCCAATGAAGGGAACCGTGGACTCTGTCAGCACGGCGCAACGTCATTTCCATCACAGCTCGGTGTTGGAGCAACATGGGATATCGATCTGGTCTCACGTATCGGTGCGATCACGGGAAGCGAAGCGAAAGTGCTCGGCTTCTCGAATGTGTATTCACCCATCCTTGATCTTGCCCGCGATCCGCGGTGGGGAAGGGTTGTGGAGTGTTACGGCGAGGATCCGTTCCTCGTTTCACAACTCGGTGTCGCGCAGATCAAGGGAATTCAATCCGGTAACGTTGCTGCCACCGTTAAACATTTTGCTGTCTACAGCGCGCCGAAGGGGGGCCGTGACGGTGAAGCACGGACCGATCCGCATATAGCGCCGCGTGAAGTCGAAATGATGTATCTCGCCCCGTTCAAAGCAGCGGTCGTTGAAGCGAATGTACTGGGAGTGATGAGTTCTTATAATGATTATGACGGTGTTCCGATCACAGGAAACAGCGATTTTCTCATCAAGAAACTCCGGAAGGAATGGGGATTCAAAGGATATGTCGTGTCGGACAGTAAAGCGGTAGAATATATTTTCACCAAACATCATGTGGCGAATGATGCCAAAGATGCCGTGCGTCAGTCAGTCGAAGGGGGATTGAATGTTCGGACGGAGTTCACACCTTCGGATGATTTCATTCTGCCGCTGAGAGAGTTGGTGAAGGAAGGGACGATCCCGTTGACAATGCTCGATGAACGTGTCGCGGATGTCCTTCGGGTAAAATTCCGGCTCGGACTGTTCGATCAGCCGTATGTTCCGCAACCTCTGCAGGCGGATAGTGTGGTCGCATCGCGCGAACATCAGAACGTGTCATTGGAAGCCTCGAGAAAATCTATCGTTCTTCTGAAGAACAAAGGGAACATCCTTCCGCTGAAGAAGAATATCCGTTCCATCTTCGTAACCGGTCCGAATGCAGATGCAAAAAAATCATCGGTGAGCCGTTATGGACCAAACAGGATCGATGTCACTTCGATCCTGGAAGGTTTGAAAAAGAAAGCCGGAACATCCATCGAGATCAAATACACGAAAGGATGCGAACTGCTCGATTCAAATTGGCCGGAGAGCGAGATCCTTCCTTCACCGATGAATGCAGCGGAACTAACTGAGATCGAAAAAGCGAAAGCAATGGCCCGCACATCGGATGTGGCCGTTGTTGTGCTCGGTGATGATGAACGTATCGTGGGAGAATCCAAGTCTCGCACAAGTCTTGACCTCCCCGGATATCAACTCGATCTTGTAAAGGCGATTGTTGAAACCGGAACACCGACGGTCGTCATTCTCGTGAACGGCCGTCCCGTCACCATTAATTGGATCGACAAGAATGTCCCCGGGATCATCGAAACATGGTTCCCCGGAAAATGGGGAGGCGAGGCTGTCGCCGATGTTCTGTTCGGAGATTATAATCCGGGAGGAAAACTTCCGGTCACATTTCCGAAGACCGTCGGACAGATACCATTGAATTTCCCCTATAAACCGGGATCGGAGATCGGTGATCCCACGTCGGTGTGTGATGTGCTCTATCCATTCGGTTTCGGTTTGAGTTATGCCGAATTCAAATATTCCAATTTGTCCGTTACACCGTCAGATCAATCGATCGGCCGCGATGTGGAAGTTTCGTTCGATGTTGAGAATACGGGGATGATGGATGGCGACGAAGTGGTGCAGCTGTATCTGCACGATGTCACAAGCAGTGTCACCACATACGTGAAGAATCTTCGCGGGTTCAAACGGATCAGCATCCCCAAGGGGAAGAAGGAACATGTCCGGTTCACCATCACTTCATCCGATCTGTCTCTGCTTGACCGGAACAACAGATTCGTCGTTGAGCCGGGTCTCTTTACGGTCATGATCGGAAGTTCGTCTGCGGATATCCGTCTGACAGCGAATCTGAGCATGCATTGAAGCAATCGATACCGATCATAGAGTATGTAATGAAATCAGTTATGTGGAAAAATATCATGGGAATTAAAAGAACTGTGCTCTTAATCGCCGCGCTGACGAATCTCGTCTGCGGAATTCTCTACGCGGATAATACGGGAAAGATCTCCGGCAGGATCAAAGATAAGACGACCGGCGAAGCGCTGGTGGGTGTCACTGTTGTTGTGAAGGGGACGAAGCTGGGTGCTCTCACCGATCTGTCCGGCGATTATTACATCATCAATGTTCCGGCCGGTTCACACACAGTTACCGCATCCATCATCGGGTATCAGAAAGTGACGCAGACCTCAGTTCAAGTGAGGATCGATCAGACGACGATCATCAACTTCCAATTGACCGAGGAAGCGATCGAAGCCGAGGGAGTGACGATCGTTGCTGAAAAACCGAAAGTGGAACTCGATCTGACCGCAAGTAAACAGACCGTCTCCAGGGAAGAGATCTCGAACGGATGGGTCAAGGAAGTGAAGGATGTGATCGCGGACCAAAACTCCACAAATATCAACGGTGGCATCAGGGGAAGTTTCGGCGGCGATGTGTCATACCGCGTGGATGGTCTCGATCTTCGCGATGTCGGTTCGAATACGAATTTTGCCTCGGTAAACCTTTCCACCGTTCAGGCGATCGAAGTGCTCACCGGCGGATGGAATGCGGAATACGGACAGGCGAACGGAGCGATCGTCAATATTGTCTCTCGGAAAGCGACGGATCAGATCCATGCTGTGGCGACCTACAAGAACCGTCCGGCGGATAAATATCATTGGGGAAGGAACATCTTTGATAAGAATGATGTGTTCCACACCGTGATGACAACACCAGATTTCTGGGACACGTCCAGGACATGGAGAACACAATGGATGGCGCCGGGTGAATCACAAAAAGGAAATCTCGGTGACGGCAAATTCGCAAAGATGACCCCGCAGCAGAAAGCGGACTGGTGGAAAGCGTTCATCAATGACAGTAAGCGGTTCCCGCAATTCGATTATACCGACAGAGCGGAATGGGAAAAAGAAGTGACGATCTATGGACCGATCATTCCCGAATTAAGTTTTTTGCTCTCCGGCCGCTATAAGGAAGGAGTGGGAATCTATCCCTCTTCTATGAAATACAACCCGGATATGACTTTTCAAGGTTCACTTGATTGGACACCGGCCAGCACGACCGTTGTCAGTGTGAACGGAATGTTCACCAAGTTCAAGAACTCCGGTGCACCGCGGACAAGCTATCAGTCATCCGAAACGATCGTTGCCGACAATGCATCGCAGTCTTTGCCGTTCATCGATGATCCCTACAATAAATTCAAATATTGGCTCTATGGTCCGGCGAATAACGGCGGAAGTTTCGGCGACGGCAGTACTGTCCGCGCTCCCGAACGGGCACAGCTTCTGAATCTTCAGGCAAAACTGACACAGGTGTTCAGTCCTGAAACTTTCCTGAATCTGGCATTCCAGCACAGTCAAATGGAATACCATCTTGATTTCACCGAGATCGCTCAGACCGCGCAGTTCGTGTCGTACGGACTTCCTTCGCCGACCGATTCGGTCCTCTCCTATGGAGTGTGGCTCCCTTCGTTCGGGAAACCGCCGACATCGAATCTGTTCGACACGCAGCGCTGGGGATATGCCGGTGATATCTGGAGGAGCGAATCGAAGACGAAGAACTACAGCGTGAAGGCCGACCTGACGAGTCAGGTGAATAAATCTAATCTTGTGAAGACAGGATTGATCTTCTCTCTGCAGGAAGTGCAGACACTGATCCACGAAGGGAACGTGCTGTCATCCCCGTATGTGCAGGTGAATGATATCATTCCGATCATCGATCATCCGTATGAAGGCTCGGCCTATGTGCAGGACAAGATAGAAGTGGGAGGAATGGTGCTCAATGCCGGCATCCGTTTCGATTTCTTCAATGCGAACAAAAATGTGTCCAAAGATTTTTATGACCCGCTTATGATCTCGCAATACACAGACGGGAATTCCGGAAAGACAGGACTGATCGGTTATAGACCGGACGGAAGCGGCTCGGCATATGTCCGTACTCCGACAAGAACGGCGTTCTCACCCCGCATCGGCATCTCGCACCCGATCACTGAAACAACGGTGCTTCATTTTATGTTCGGCATCTTCAATCAGCGCCCTTCATGGGTGAAGATCCTTTCCAATCCTGTTGTGTGGACCGACAACAGATCGACCGGCAATTTGGATGACATCATTAAAGCGAACGGACTCAATTCAAATCTCGATCTTCCTGAAAGTCTGCTCGTCACGTATCGCTATCTCGGCGCGAAGGTCGGCAACCCCGCGCTGACATGGGAGAAGATGACACAGTATGAGGTTGGTATCGTTCAGAATATCGACGATCTCCTAATGCTGGAAGCAACGATGTATTATAAAGAAGGCAAAGATCTCACGTCGCTCGGGATAGACCAGGGACCTGCAACAGGAGAGATCAAACAATCCGGCGGCAATGTTGATGTGCGTCTGTACGGCGATCCGTTCCAGGCAGACAACCGTGATCCGGGAAAATATATCGGCAATTTCACCACGACGGTGAACGGTGCGTGGGCGGATGTCCGCGGTTTGGAATTGAAGCTGAAATCCCAGTTCCATGCTGTGAATTTTGAACTTGGCTATACGCTCTCGTACCTGGCAACCGGAAGGTATCACGACAGCAAACTGTTCAAGACCTCGGATGCGACCGGAGTTCCGCTTGCGGACAATGTTTTCGCAGGTGCGAACAATACGGACGGCGGCGGCATCGGTGTGAACGACATGCTGTGGAATCCGAGCAACTCCGGCCTGTTCAAGCTGACGATGGTGAGTCCTGAAGATTTTGGTCCCGATGTCTATGGCTTCAATCCGCTGGGCAGTTGGGTACTCAGTTCCTCCACAAGGTGGGCGCGCGGGAATGAATTCACTTGGTATCCCACCGATTATCAGGGGGTCAAGCTTCCGAACAACAGACGTTGGGAGGACCGCTGGAGCACGAACATGAATATCAATAAGAGCATCCATCTTTCTGATGGTATTACAATGAAATATTTCATCCAGATCACCAATCTCTTCAATCAGAAACATCTTGTTCAATTCAGCGAAGGTTCGACAAATCTCAATAACTATATGGCGAGCGGTATCCTGCCGTTTCAGGCGACCACCAAGGAGCCGACGGAATGGAATTGGTATACGAATAATCCGCGGCAGATCTATTTCGGCACGACGGTGGAATTTTAATCTTTTCAAAGGAAGTGAAGTGAACATCAAATTGGATCAATGGAATTTGCGTGCGGTAACCGGTGCGGTGCTTTTTGCCGCGGTGATGTGTTCCGCTGTGTATGCGCAAAGCGTCAATCCCGAACGGTTGACCCGGTCGAAGTATTGGGTGAAGACCGCGCCGAACGGTGCACTCGACCGCGAAACGACCATCGGGAACAATCAATGGCTTTCTCTCTATCCCGGCGATTATAATGCACAAGGTGAATCCGCCGGCGGCTGGGATGCGAATGTCATCTATAACGGCGCGATGGTTGCGGGACAGCCTGTGGGCTGGTACTATCGAAGTGTCATCTATAATAGTCCGAATGTGTATGCACTTGGTCAGACTGCCGTCACTCAGAACTATAATCTTGTGAATCCTCTGCGCGCCGAAGAATATCTCACCGGCGACATCGGTTCCTATCAATTTGATGCAGCCGGGAAACGGCACATGAAATACACTCTCACGGGAACGGTGCGTGTGTGGAGCCAGCCGAAGTACGACGATTTCGTCATCATGGAATGTACGCTTACCAATACGGATGATACGACGTTCAATGATTTTTATTACGCGCGCCTGGTCACTCCGAACGGTCCATATCGTCCCGCTTCAGTCTCCGTCGGTTGGGATAAGGAATATGAGTGGGATCAGGTTTCCGGTGACTCTCTTGGATTCATTTTTTACGACGGCACTTCTCTTCCGCCGACCACAACGGCGCCTGTCTATTCCATCGCTCCCGGTGATTCAACAGGGAATGCCGGTGATCCGGGGAATATCGGCATTCAGGGATCGCGCAATTACAAACTGTACTCTCCGTACGTCTATGCATACACATTTTTCCTCGACTCTCTTCCGAAGAATAAATTCGGACAGAAAAAGATCTGGAGAAAGATCGTATCGACAGACAGCAGAGCGGAAGCGTTGGAATTGATGCCGCCGCGGTATGATGACGGACTTGGGCAGTATGCCACTCTGGTGAATTTCATCACGACTAATGAGCAGCCGAGAACAAGCTGGAAAAATGCTGCGGACTCCGGTATCACAGGAGCCGGAAGTAAGTGGGAACGGAATCCACGATATCTTTATGCCATCGGACCGTTCGATATCAAAAAAGGGGAATCGATCCATTGGTACGAGATCTTCACAGCAGGACAAATGGACAGGAATGTTTCCCTTAAGGGAGGATATGAAGCAACACGGAGATTCAAAGCGGAAGGGATCGCCAATCTGAAGGAGAATTTTGCAGCGGCAAAGAATCTGATCAAAGGAAAATTCGCACTGCCGTTCGGCAGCATTCCTCCTCCGACACCGGCCGATGCGCCGCGCGTCGGAAATACGAACGAACTGAAAGTTGTTCCTTCGGCCGTGAATTCGAATGGGCAACGCATCCAGGGGGTTCAGGTCACCTGGAAAGCTGTTCACAGGAATTACAAGGATCCGCAGACAAAGCAGGCGGATTTTGCTGCCTACAAGATCTATCAGTCCAGCAATTCTATCGAAGGACCGTGGAAGATGATCGACTCGATCTATTACACGAAAGCGGATAGTTTCCTTGTAGCGGGAACGGATACCGTACCCAACGTTCAGTATTTTATTCAGTCCGAGCCGAATGTTCCCTACCGCTATTGTGTCACCAGCATCGATAAACTGGGGAACGAAAGCGGAATGACCGGTTACTGTTTCTATCCCGTTTCAGCAGAACCGCCGCCCACCAATGAACAGAAACAGATCCTCGTCGTTCCCAATCCGTTCCGTCAAGTGAGCGGATTTGCAGAAAGCGCCGAATACAAACGGATCGCGTTCGTCAACATCCCCGCACTGTGCACCATCAGGATCTATACTCTGTCGCTGGATCTTGTAAAAACACTCGAACACACGAGCGGAGGGGGGATTGAAACCTGGGGTTCACAATCCGGCAAGGATTACATGTTGTCCGATTTTGCTCAGAATGTTCAGCCCGGCATCTACATCTTTCACGTGGAATCGCATGTTGCAGGACACGAAGGTGAAAAATCCGTCGGGAAGATAGCGATCATCAAATAACATGAGCTCACGAAAATTTATGCGGTCAATTATGAAAATGTATCAATCATCGATCCTTCTGTTGCTGCTGATGCCGGTCCTTTCGCAGTCCCAGGTTGGAAGCAATCAGGTCGGCTGGGGAGTGGATCCGATGGAGATCAGCCGTGTCGGAGCAGCAGGATGGCAATTCCTGAAACTTCCGACCGATGCACGAAGCTCCGCTCTCGGCGGTGTGAAATCCTCGCTCGGATACGGCAACGCGAATTCGGCATTCAACAATCCTGCATCTGTGTCGGATATTCCCGGCGCAGATATTCAGCTTTCAACAATGAACTGGGTCGCCGACATCCAATACAACAGTCTTTCTCTCGTGAAGAATCTGGATGCATGGGGGACCGTCGGCGTGAACTGCATCTATCTTAATTACGGAGATATGATCCGCACAAAAGTTGCGCAGGGATTCGACGCAGCAGGGAATGATCTTGGGATCGTACCGATCACTGATGGTCTGGGAACGTTCACAGCACATGACCTTGCGATAGGCGTGCTCTATTCCAGACGGATCACGGATTTCCTTCAGGTCGGCGGAAATCTTCGGTATACAGAACAGCAGATTGATGACGCGAAAATGGGAAGCTGGGCGCTCGATATCGGCACGATGTACTGGACGGGGATCGGAAGTCTTCGCATCTCCATGCTCGGAAAGAATTTCGGTCCGGACGGAGAGTTCCTCTCCTACGAAGGACGGATCGCCCAGGCACCGGCAAAGATCAAGATGCCGATGATGTTCATTCTCGGCGCCGCATACGACATTCTGCAGCCGTCAAATACAGATCAGCAGCGGCTGACCGTTGCCGTTGAATATGTGAAACCGAATGATGGACCGGAGAAAGTGAACGCCGGACTGGAATATTTCTTTTTCTCGAACATCTATCTTCGCGGCGGTTACCGGTTCAATTATGATGAAGAGAGTTATACATTCGGATTCGGAGCGGAATATTCCATCGATGATGATCTGAAATTGAAAATGGATTATGCTTACGCAAATGTCGGGCGGTTCAATTATGTGAACATGCTCACGTTCGGATTTGGTTTTTAATTTAAGAAACGTACTACACATCTACTCATTAAGGAGGCAATCATGAAGAGGTCTTTACTAGGCATTCTTTTCTTTCTCACGCTGGTCCTATCGGTTCCGCAGCTGCAGGGACAGATAATGATCCAGGACGATTTTAATTATACAGCTGGCACCGATCTTTCAGCGAACGGCTGGACGAAAGCGGCGCTGGTATGGAATTCGATCACGGTTACATCACCGGGACTCAATTATCAGGGGTACATCGGTTCGGGTGTCGGCAATGCTGCGCTTCTGACGGATTATACGGAGCGGTATTCCAAATCCATCACCGTACCGGCGACAGGCAACTTATATGCAGCATTTATGCTCCGTGTTGATACCGCAACCACCGGCGGCGGATATGTGGTCTGCTTCTATTCCAATAACGCAGCCCGCGGCCGGTTTTGGATCAAGAATGACGGCGCAGGAAATCTGAAATTCGGTCTCAGCGGCAAGAGTGCTTCGGCGACCGTTACCTACGATGCTGCGAACTACACGTTCAAGACAACGTATCTGGTCGTTTTGAAATACGCTATCGTAGCGGGGACGACGAACGATACATATTCATTGATCGTGAATCCGCTTCCCGGAAAAGTAGAACCGACCGCCAACATCGGTCCGAATACAGACGCCGGAAGTGATCTTGGTGCAAACGTTGCCGGTGCGAGTCTCTCCATTCAAGGCAGGGATAGTTTGGGAACGGGTGCAGTGTTCGTGCTTGACGGTATTCGTGTCGGAACAGTATGGTCGGCAGTGATGCCTCCTCCTCCCTTCTATTACAATGGAACCGGTGCAGTGGACGATGTGGCCAGCTGGGGTGACAATACGAACGGTACGGGAAATCATCCTGCAGATTTCGGATTGGACAATCAGTTGTATCTGTTGACCAATACCGCTTCAACAACATTGACCGCCCCTTGGGTCGTTTCCGGAACCGAATCAAAAGTGATCGTAGCCGGCGGTACGACACTGACCATCGGCACCGGCGGCGTTCTTTCTGCGGTCGTTGATGTCGCTTCAGGTGGAGTATTGAATATCACGAATGCTGATTTCCTTCCGGTCTTCGGCACGAACGGCGGAACGATCAATTTCGACAATCCTGCCGGCATCACGCTGACACAAGATGTTGTTCTTCCTTCGGGCTCAGGATATTATGTCCTCGCGAGCGGGAATCTGAACGTTGGCTCGAACAAACTTACAGTAAAGGGAAGATTCCGCTGCAATAATTTCAAGGTCACCGGTAACGGAACTTTCGTGCTGGATTCTGCCGGAACATTGGCGATATATTCGCCGGATGGCATCGTCACCACTGGTGCTGCCGGAGATATTCAGACAACAACCCGGAGTTTCTCACGGTACGGAAATTATATCTACTCCTGCCCGACGAATCAGGTCACTGGAAATGCCATTCCTGATACGGTTTCCAATATCACTTCGGCGAACGGAAACCGCAATGTCACAACAAGTCTTTCAAAGTCTCTCGTTGTTACAGGAAATCTGACGATGACATCGGGAAAATATAAACTGGGGAATTTCAATCTTGTCTTCTCGAATCCCAGCGGCCACTCCGATACGTCCTATGTAATTACGGACGGAACGGGAATGCTGACCAGAACCGTTGTGAACACCGGAAAGAAGACTATGCCGGTCGGATCACTAACAGAGTACAGACCGGGTGTGTTCACGTTCGAACTCACCCCGACAGCCGTTCGGAATATCGGATTCCGCTTCATCGCCGGTGATACCGGTTCGGTCGGTTTCCCGTCCAATATCTTTTACCGTTATAAAGGCGGATATTGGGGGATCGCGAGTGACAGCAGCAGCAATCCGACATTCCGTTTGGATATCGTAGCACCGAATGGATTCGCCGATCCGGCAACACGCAGGATTATCTATCGCGCGAACAATTCAACCGCGTGGGATACAGTCGGCACCATTCCGGCATTCGCAGCGGATACAGTAACTCAGGCGGGTGTCGATAAATTCGGACAGTTCGCGATCGGTGTCGGTACGCCGCAGACACCGGGTACAGGGAAACGGTACGACAGTGAAGTATTCGCGTCATATCAGATCCAGTCCGCCATTCAATACGGTACCGATGTGAAACAGACATTGGATCTGTACACAGGTGCCGGCGATACAAAAGTGGAACGCCCGCTGGTGCTCTTCATTCCCGGCGGAGGATTCAAAGCGGTGAATGCACCCGGCGGATTCAGTAACATCTTTGCCGGCGGTCTGGCAAAACGCGGTTACGTTGTAGCGAACATCAACTACTATCGCACCACATCGAACCAACCGACCGATTCTGCATCGTTCGAGATCATGATGAAAGCACAGCAGGATGTGAAAGCGGCGATCCGTTTCCTGAGAAAAAATGGAGTCGGATATGGAATTGATACATCACAAATTTTCCTTTCCGGAAGCTCCGCTGGTTCCATCACCGCGCTGCATATTGCGTATTTGGATTCAGCGGAAGTAACACCCAACTCTGTCAACTGGGCTAACATCGGCGGAACATTCGATGGTCCGGAACGCGGGACACCAGGAATTTCAACCCGTGTTTCAGGTGTGATATCAAACTGGGGTGCCATCGGTGATACGGCATGGATGAAGAACAGTAAAGTACCGGTCTATTGTGTGCATGGACTGACCGATTCGACGGTGTTCTATGATCTTATCCCCGCAGATGGTCCGTTCAAGTATTCCAGTAAATATATCTACGCAACGGCACAGGCACGCGGTATCACCAGCGGACTGAAGACATTTGCGAATACCGGACACACGCTCGATAATGATGCGGCAAAACAGGACGAAGCATATAAGGCTTCTGTCGCGTGGTTGTATACCTTATTGAAGGCAAGCACCATCGCTTCAGTTGAAACACCGATGGTGGTCCCGACAGAAGTGGGTTTGGCAAATAATTATCCGAATCCGTTCAACCCGTCCACCACCATCCGGTACCAACTGCCGGCAATGATGAATGTGAAGATTGGTGTCTACAATATCCTCGGTCAGGAAATTATGACTCTGGTGAATGAAGTGAAGGATGCCGGGAATTATTCCGTGACATTCGATGCGGCACATCTTTCATCGGGGTTGTATTTGTATCGTCTGAAAGCGGGCGGAGTTGTTCAGACAAAGAAGATGCTTCTTTTAAAATAATTGTTCGGTACCTTACAGGGACCGTCACGGTGTGTGACGGTCCTTGCATACGACACCGATCTCATCAACAGAAATGGAAATCATGACAGCATCACGGCTGATCGCAGTTTTGTTCCTTGTCCTCGCGCAATGCGGAAGCGGACAATCCACCGCGTATTTTGCGGATGCAGTGAACGGGAATGATCTGAATGACGGGAAATCCGCCGCTGCTGCGTGGAAGAGTCTCGCGAAGGTCAATGCAGCAACGTTCCAGCCGGGAGATACTGTCTATTTGAAAGCCGGTTCGGTGTGGAGCGGTCAATTGCTTCCGCATGGTTCCGGCATAAAGGAACTTCCGATCGTTGTCACCAAGTATGGCGGTTCGCAGAAACCGAGGATCGACGGGAACGGCATCGTCGGCTCCGCTACGCTGCATTTGAACAACGGAAAGTTCTGGGAGATCAGTGATCTTGAGATCACGAACTCCGCCGATGTTGCCGGGGACAGACGCGGTGTGCTTATAAGTGCCTCCGATTTCGGTCTGGTAGAACATATCATTCTGCGCAATCTCGATATCCACGATGTGAAGGGGACCGTCGGGAATGATGATGCATCAAAACGGACAGCCGGTATCGGGATCGAAACAACGACGGACCGCGGCGCGGCAACACGGTTCGATGATATCGTGATCGAAAACTGCAGCATCTATAATATCGACAATACAGGGATCTATACGGATAATCTTATCTTCCGGAATACGCCGGGTGGTGCGGATTGGATCAAGCGCCGGTTCACCAATGTCGTGATTCGAAATAATACCATTCATCATATCGCCAAGAACGCGATGATCATCCGTCTCTTCGATGGCGGACTGATCGAGAAGAACGTCTGCTATGAGACAGCGCTGAAAACGACCGGCAATACGATGTTCACTTCCAGCTGCAGCGGAACAGTGTTCCAATACAACGAAGGATATTTCAACAGAGCATCTCTGCAGGGAGGAGATTTTGGAGACGGGAGCATGTACGATGCCGATCTGAAAAGTTCGAATATCATTTTCCAGTACAGTTACAGTCACGACAACAGTCATGGTCTCTTCTGGACGTGTAATTCTCAGCCCGATTCCAATATCATCTGCCGCTACAACGTCAGTCAGAACGACAAAGGAATCATCTTCTGCGTGAATTATCCCGTTACATCAGTTCAGATCTATAACAATACCGTTTTTATCGGACAAGGACTTTCTCCGACCATCATCTCCGAACGGAATGTGAATACCGGAACGCGCAATTATACATTCCGGAATAATGTTATCTATAATCTCAGTTCGAATGCATCGTACGATTTCAGAACGAGCGGATATACGAGAGAGTTCAATTACAACACGTTCTATGGATTCCATCCGTCAGGCGAACCGGAAGATTCCAACAAACTTGTGAGTGATCCGAAATTCGTTTCGGCGGGATCTGCTTCGACCGGCATCGGCACGATATCAGGATATGCGCTGCAGGTTTCTTCTCCTGTGATCAACTCCGGCGTCCTTTTCCCGAATCATCCGGCAAAGGATATCCTCGGTAATCCCGTCCCTTCTTTAGGCGGGGTGGATAGAGGAGCGTTTGAGTATCAGGGTTCTTTGGGTATAAAAAAAAATGAACTGCAGCAGCCGTCGGAATTTGCACTCCATCAGAATTACCCGAATCCGTTCAATCCGTCATCGGTCATTTCATTTTCCATTCCATTATCACAGATGGTCCTTCTTGAAGTGTACAATGCATTGGGGGTCCTTACCGAAACGCTCGTGAACGGATACCGCCCCGCAGGAACTTATTCGATCCCGTTCAATGCGGCACGATATCCATCGGGAGTATATTTCTACCGTTTGGCCGCCGGTGAATTTCACGGAACAAAACGGATGGTGCTGCTAAAGTAAGGGCAGTTACAGATATTCTTCAATTCGATTTCGGATAGTCTTCACTCGGCGAACGATTCCATCCATCGTAACACTGCTTCAAAAGACGACACTGTTTTTCTCATCGGTACAATGTTTGAATGATTGAGTTTTGTATGAACTATGAATTGAGTAATGACCGTTTCTTTGATCCCAATCCTGCTGTGAAGAAGATCGCACAGGAATTATATTCAATGGTAAAGGATCTTCCCATTATCAGTCCGCACGGACATGTCGACCCGGCATTGTTTGCCGAAAATGCTCCATTCCCGAATCCTGCAGAGCTCTTCATTATTCCGGACCACTATGTATTCCGTATGCTGCATTCACAGGGAATTCCGCTTGAATCGCTGGGAATTCATTCGTTGAACGGGACTGCGTATGAAAAGGATCCGCGCAGGATATGGGAGCTGTTCGCGGAGAATATCCATCTTTTCCGCGGGACGCCGAGCGGGGTCTGGTTCGAATATGAACTCTCTGAAGTTCTCGGTATTAAAGAGCGGTTGGACGCGAGATCTGCTAAACGTATCTATGACAACATCTCCGAGAAATTAAGCCAGCCGCAATTCCGGCCGCGCGCTCTCTTCGAACGATTTAAGATCGAAGTGCTGGCCACCACCGACGCCGTGAACGATCCGCTTGAAGCGCATCAGTCCATCCGCGATTCGGGATGGAACGGACGCGTCATCCCAACGTTCAGACCGGATTCGGTGACGGATCTTACAAACAAAAATTGGAAACAGCATCTTGAACTACTCGAAGTGTGGCTGAAGAATGAGATCACCACCTTCACACATTTTATCACAGCACTGGAGGAGCGCCGGACCTATTTCCGTTCCTTCGGCGCAGCCGCAACGGATCACGGTGCCCATTCTCCGTTGACACTTGAACTGACCGGATCACAGATCGAAGAGATCTTCCAGCGTGCAAGAAAAGGGACGGCGACGCCGGAAGATGCAAAGCTCTTCTCCGCTCACATGCTGATGGAAATGGCACGAATGAGCGTTGACGACGGAATGGTGATGCAGCTTCACGCCGGTTCATTCCGCAATCACGATCAACGATTGTTTGACCGATTTGGACCGGACAAAGGTTCCGACATACCGCACCGGATGGAATACACGAACAATCTCAGTCCGCTGCTGAATAAATACGGCTCTGAGAAGAACTTTACATTCATTGTCTTCACGCTGGATGAATCCACATATGCGCGCGAACTTGCTCCGCTGGCGGGACATTACCCCTCCATGAAACTCGGACCGGCATGGTGGTTCCACGACAGTATCGAAGGGATGACACGCTATCGTCAGACGGTGATGGAAACAGCAGGATTATACAATACAGCTGGATTCAATGACGACACGAGAGCGTTCCTCTCCATTCCCGCCCGTCACGATCTTTCCAGAAGGATGGATTGTAATTATGCCGCAGGATTGGTTGCACGCAGTATCATCCGGATGGAAGATGCTGCCGAGATGGTCGTTCAGATGACGAACGGTCTGGTTAAAAAAGCGTATAAACTTTAAATGAAGGATGATGACAATGAATGAATCACTTCCACAGGGGGGCCGGTATCGATGGTTCATCTGCGCACTCTTGTTCTTTGCCACCACAATCAATTATATTGACCGTCAGATCCTTGGACTGTTGGCTCCCGTTTTGCAGAAGGAGATCGGCTGGTCGGAAATGGAATACGGATACATCGTCACCGCGTTCCAGGGTTCGTATGCGCTCGGTCTTCTCTTCTTCGGCTGGTTCATCGACCGTTTCGGCACGAAGATCGGATACACTGTTTCGGTCGCCTGGTGGAGCGTTGCGGCGATGCTCCATGCGTTGGTGACGACCCCGTTCGGTTTCGGCGCCGCGCGCGCCGGACTCGGACTGAGTGAATCGGGAAATTTTCCGGCGGCCATTAAGACAGTTGCAGAATGGTTTCCCAAAAAAGAACGGGCTCTTGCAACAGGCATCTTCAATTCGGGAGCAAATATCGGTGCAGTCCTTGCACCCGCAGTTGTTCCCTGGCTCACCATTACGTACGGTTGGCAGGAAGCATTCATCGTCACCGGCGCGCTCGGATTCTTTTGGATCATCCTGTGGATGTTCTTCTATGAGCGGCCGGAGAATACGAAGAGACTGTATCCCGCAGAACTGCGCTACATCCAGCAGGATCCTCCCGAACTTTCCACAGAAAGGACCCCGTGGCTCGGTCTGTTGAAATACCGCCAGACGTGGGCGTTCATTGCGGGGAAATTTCTCACTGATCCCATCTGGTGGTTCTATCTGTACTGGCTGCCGAAATTTTTGAATAAAGAATATGGACTGACTATCACAACGCTTGGATTACCGCTGATCGCTATCTATACTATGACGAGTTTCGGCAGCATCGGCGGCGGATGGCTCTCCTCGTTCCTGATCAAAAGGGGAATGGCGGTGAATAGAAGCAGGAAAATGGTGATGCTCATCTGCGCTCTGTTCGTAACACCGATCGTTTTTGCATCACAGGTTACCGAACTGTGGATCGCTGTGCTGCTGATCGGACTTGCGGCAGCAGCTCATCAAGGTTGGTCCGCTAATATCTTTACGACCGCGTCGGATATTTTCCCCAAGAAAGCGGTCGGCTCGGTGGTCGGCCTCGGCGGTATGGCCGGCGCTGTGGGTGGAATGCTCTTTGCGCCGGCGACAGGATATATCCTCGAGTTGACAGGAAGTTACCTGCCGCTGTTCATTATTTCCGGCTCCGCCTATCTGGTGGCGCTCGGGATAATGACTCTTCTGACTGGGAAAGCAAAACCGATTGTCTTGTAACATATTTTTGTAAATACTCAGTGTGCACAACGTTTTTGCTCACTGCCACAAAGACACTAAGTCACCAAATTGGTGGTAGAAATACCTTCCACAAATTTATCGTTTCTCCTTTGTGGAATTTTGTGCCTGCACCTAAGGTGTCCCTTCGGGACCCGCCGTGTTGTTTGGCGGGTTTTAGTGTCTTTTGCCAAAGGCATCCCTTGGGAGTGGCGATTTGCTATCTAACATTGATGGTATATTTGAAGTCGCTGAGTAATTATTATCTTTTTGAAAGAAGGAGATGCAATGGCACTAAAGATCACACAGAAATACGCGCCGCGAGAAACATTCTGTCTTGAACAGACGATGCGCTGGTTCGGACCGAACGATCCGGTCAGTCTTGCGGATATACGCCAGGCAGGATGCACAGGCATCGTTACGGCACTGCATCATGTTCCTAATGGCACAGTCTGGACAATTGAAGAGATCCTGAAACGGAAGAATGAGATCGAACAGGCGGGAATGGTCTGGAGTGTTGTGGAAAGTGTACCGGTCCACGAAGATATCAAAACGCAGAGCACCGGATTCGAAACATACATCGAGAATTATAAACAGTCCGTCAGAAATCTCGCACAGTGCGGCGTCACCAATATCACATATAATTTTATGCCGGTGCTGGACTGGACGCGCACGAACCTTGCCTACACCGTGGCGGACGGAAGTAAAGCGCTCCGGTTTGAACGCGCCGCATTCATTGCCTTCGATGCATTATTGCTGAAGCGTCCCGGTGCGGAGAAGGAGTATTCACGCGAAGAGATCGAACGCGCGCAGCAATGCCTTTCAGCAATGACCGTCGATGAACGGAAGCTGCTCGAACGGAACATCATCGCCGGACTTCCCGGAAGCGAAGAATCGTTCACCCTTCAGCAATTCCAATTGGCGCTGGATAAATACAAGAATATCGATGCAGACCGGCTTCGGCAGAATCTGATCCATTTCCTGAAAGAAGTTGTTTCATTGGCTGAGGCAGCCGGTGCAGTGATGTCCATCCATCCCGATGATCCTCCATACAATATCCTCGGATTACCGCGAGTGGTAAGCACGGCAGATGATTTCCGGAAATTGGTTGTCGCCGTTCCTTCGGTCAGTAATGGATTGTGTTTCTGTACCGGTTCATTCGGTGTCCGCGCGGACAACGATCTTCCTGCCATGGTGAAACAATTCGCGGAGAGGATCCACTTCATCCATTTGCGGAACACAACGCGGAATGCGAACGGGGACTTCTACGAGGATAACCATCTTGAAGGTGACGTGGACATGTTCGCGGTGATGACTCAACTGGTGACGATGATGCAGCATCGTAAGCTCTCTATCCCGATGCGTCCCGATCACGGCCACCAGATGCTGGATGATCTGAAAAAGAAGACGAATCCCGGCTACTCCGGCATTGGCCGACTGCGTGGTCTGGCAGAATTGCGCGGTTTGGAACTCGGTATCATCCGTTCACTCAATACATAAAAGGAAAAGAATATGAAAAAATTATCATTCGATGATCTGAACGGAAAGGTCTGCGTTATCACCGGCGGCGGCGGAATTATCGGCAGATCACTCTGCGTTGGACTCGCGTCAGCCGGTGTGAATATCGCGGTGATCGATCTGGTCAAATCCGCAGCGGATTCACTTGCTGCTGAACTTCACAAGGAATACAACATCCGCTCCATCGGCGTGGAAGGGAACGTTCTCGACAAAGAGTCTCTGACGAAAGCAAAGCAGGAGATCAACACCGCACTCGGAAAGATCGACATCCTGATCAATTGCGCAGGAGGGAATAATGCCAAAGCGACCACAAAAGATGAGTTCGTCAATAAGGACGGAAGTAATCTCGAACAATCCTTTTACGGATTGGACATTGAAGGATTCCGGAAAGTGTTCGATCTGAATTTCCTTGGTACCATTCTGCCGACGATGGTCTTCACCACGGATATGGTCGAAAAAGGTGGTGGTTCTGTCCTGAATATATCGTCGATGAACGGCTTCCGGCCGTTGACGAAGATTCCCGCATACTCCGCTGCAAAAGCTTCCATCAATAATTTTACGGAATGGCTGGCGGTGCATCTGGCAAAAACGAATATCCGCGTGAATGCCATTGCTCCCGGTTTCTTCCTCACCAATCAGAACCGTTTCCTTCTCACGGATGAAAAGACCGGCGAACTGACCGCGCGGGGACATAAGATCCTCAATGGAACACCGATGGGAAAATTCGGCGAACCGGATGATCTGCAGGGAGCGGCATTGTATCTGCTTTCCGATATCTCAAAATTCGTTACAGGCATCATCATCCCGGTGGACGGCGGGTTCAACGCCTATTCCGGAGTCTGATGATATGATTTCGATGAACACAAATACAATATATGTCTTACGGTGGCTCACCGTTTGTACGATGATCGTTCTTTCGCTGCAGTTCCTTCCCGCGAAGGATTCCACATCTGTGAAAGGGAAACTGCGGTTCCAATCCGCTATTGATGCATTTCTCAAGGAAGATTCCGTCCAACCGCCGCCGATGCACTCCATCGAATTTATCGGGAGCAGCATCTTTAGAAAGTGGGAACAATTAAAGGAACATATGGCGCCGCTGCCGGTGTACAATCGCGCCTTCGGCGGATCCCGCACGCATGAAGTGTTATACTATATGGATAAGATCGTTCTGCCGTATAAACCGAAGATCATCGTCTATTATTGCGGCAGCAACGATGCCGGCGGTTCGGTACCGGTGGACAGTATTACGGGGAACATCAAGGCGTTCTTCGAGAAAGCGGAACGGAAACTGCCGGGAGTGAAGATCTTTTTTGTTTCAGTGAACAAAGCACCGTCTCGACAAGCGAAGTGGAGTGCGATCGATTCTGTGAATGCGTTTGTGAAGAACTATTGCTCGCTCGTGAAGACAAGAAGATTCATCGATGTGAATCCCATCCTGTTCGATTCCACAGGATCAGCGAGGATGGAACTGTATCTTGACGATAAACTCCACTTCAAGGATGACACCTATCGTGAGTTTACCAAGATCATCAAACCGATACTCCTGAATGAATGGAGATAAATAGCACCATTCATTGAAAGGACAAGGTTAATAAGCATCAGAATCATCGGAAAAACGGCTCGCAAAGTCGCAGAGTGCTAATGTATAAATCTTTAATATGTTTTGCGTCTTAGCGACCCGCCCCTTTGAGGCTTTGCAAGCGATCAATTTTTGGTGTATCAGAAGTTTCAATTAATGTATGGAAGGACCACAATGAATTCCGCAAACCCCTGCATGTATTGTTCCAACGACAACCGATTGACCGACCTGATGATCCCGATATGTGAATTGGAGATGTCCAAAGTATATTTGTTCAAAGAACAGACGTATCACGGCCGATGTGTTGTTGCTTTCAACAGAGGACACAGGAACGAATTGTTTGAACTTTCCGACGAAGAAAGGAATGCATTTATCCGCGATGTTTCGCGTGTCGCCTCAGCGGTCCACACTGCGTTCTCTCCCCAAAAAATAAATTATGGTGCGTACGGAGACAAGATGCCGCATGTGCATTTCCATATCGTGCCGAAGTACGAGTCCGCTCCGAAATGGGGAAGCACGTTCGATATGATGCCAGAGACCAGGAATTACCTTACAGATGAAAAGTATACAGAAGTGATCGAAGCGATACGCTTACAACTGCAGGACTGATCTTTTCGGGCAAATATTAAGGTCCTATAGTGTTTGCACCAAATGGTGAAAAGACCAAGTGATTTAAAACAACAAATCCTGCCATTCAGCAGGATTTTTTTTGTACTCCCGATGCCGAGGATATGTCTTCGCCACGGGAATCCCTGCCCGCCATTACAAATCTTTTTAGGGCAGGTGGGGAACCTTAAGCCGTGGATTTTTTTCAAATTACGAAATCCCGCAAATTGATTATCTCGTAGCGGGACGTGTCGCAAGTCCCAACGGGATCCTCGAAAAGTCTTTCGGACCTTCGGGAATTGAAAAGCTCGATGCAATTATGTATACGTGAAAAACTATTGGTTTAAAACAGCAAATCCCGCTCTTTCGAACAGGATTTTGTTGTTGTACTCCCAACGGGAATCGAACCCGTGTCGCAAGCTTGAAAAGCTCGTGTCCTAACCCCTAGACGATGGGAGCAGTTAATTGTAAAATTTTTCAATTCCACAATTTCTTTGGGGTGACCAGTGGGATTTGAACCCACGACCTCCAGGGCCACATCCTGGCGTTCTAACCGACTGAACTATGGACACCATAAAAAAAGAACAAAAACGCCTTGATATAGAACAAAAAACCATCCGAAATTATCAGGATGGCTTATTTAGCATACAAATATAAAAAAAAAATGGCGGTCTGGCAAGATGTTTTCATTAAACATTCTTAATTCCTTCATTCCACCACCGTTCGATCTTTTTCCCGCTCCAGACTGCAAAGAGGAACATCAGCATTCCCGCCATCACATCCACTAGGTAATGATACCGCATATAAACGGTCGAAATGATCAGCAATGTACCGACCATCAGCAGGAACCAGCGGATCTTTGCCTTCAGCGTGAACGCAAGATACATCGCCATCAGTGTCAATTCGGTATGACCGCTCGGGAACGTGTCGCGATTCACATACAAGACCGGATTCAATCCGTTCTCAGGAACACCGCCGCCGGAGTTGATGAACATCCGCAGATATTTCGTTAGGAAGAGTCCGGGGAGTTCCACATCCGTCATTGAAAAATCATGGAGCGTAAATCTGGGACCGATCGCGGGGACGAGCAGGTAGCCGATGTAGGATAAATAGAAAGCGTAGACCACTAGCATGCCGCCGGATTGGAATTCTGTCCTGTCACCGCGCCGGTACAATTCGGTGAACAATGCGATGTAGTAAAGATAATATGAAGAATACGCGATCTGCAGGATCTCCGTGATGACAGGATGCGCGAACCGGTGGATCCAGTGTGTCGGGTCTCCACCGAAGATCATCCTGTCGAACATGATCAGTGTCTCATCGAAATCCCGTCCGTGGATCGGATACGCGATGGTTGACGCCTGCATGTAGATAAAGAGAATCCCCCCGTAGAGATACCAGTCCCGGAAGAAGATGACCGCATAGTTGCCGTTCTTCGCGCGGGCAGTGTACCGCGCACTGAAGAAGATCGCGGTGCAGAACACGGCATTCATGAGGATAAAACTGTTCGCCCGCTCGATCACCGGATAATAGATCATCTCCACAACAATGAGTGCGGAAACGAATGCGAGTGTAACAACGTCGGCTGAGCGGAGGAAGGCGAATCGTTTCATGTGCTTACATCAGCAGTGAGATGAATAATGTGGCAAGACCAAGGAACGAAGCGAATCCGAACACATCGGTGAATGTCGTTACCAGCACCGCCGAAGCGAGCGCCGGATCGACCTTGATCCATTTCAATGTGAGCGGGATGATCGTTCCGGCGCCCCCCGCAACGAACATGTTTGTGATCATAGCAAGACAGATCACCACACCGAGCATTGGTATTCCGCTGAAAATGGCGATCACTGTTCCGGTGAGCAAGCCGTTTGCGAATCCGTTCATCAGTCCGATCTGTAATTCCTTCCGCAGCACGCGCATCTGATTGGAAGAGTTCACTTCTCCAAGCGCAATTCCGCGGACCAGCACCGTGATGGTCTGTGTCGCGGCATTCCCTCCCATACCGGCAACGATCGGCATGAGCGCGGCGAGGATCACCACTTTTTCAATGGTGTGCTGGAATAGTCCAACGACGGATGCGGCAAGGAATGCGGTGAGCAGATTCACATACAGCCACGGAAGTCTTCTTCTTAAAGCAATAAACGGTGGGGTGGAGATATGTTCATCTTCACCGACGCCGCCTAAACGCAGAATATCCTCGGATGCCTCTTCGGTGATGACGTCCACAACGTCGTCAATGGTGATGCGTCCGACAACGCGTCCGGAGAAATCGATCACCGGCGCGGCGACAAGGTTGTATTTTTTGAAGATGTTCGCTACTTCCTCCTGGTCTACATCCGTTTTCACACTGATGATATCCGTCTCCATCACTTTGTAGATACGGCGCGCAGGAGAGAGAAGGATCAGGTTGGAAATGGAAAGCGAACCGACGAGTTTATCATCGTCGTCCACACAATAGACGTGATAGAACTGCTGATGTCCCTCTTCTTTTGCGGCGCGGCGGACGGATTGGATCGCTTTCTTCACCGTGTCCTTATGACGCACGGTGATGATCTCCTTCTGCATGATACCGCCGGCGGTATTCTCATCATATTGCAGAAGTTCTTTCAGATCCTGTGAATCTTCGGCGCTCAGATCATCCAGCACTTCTTCCGCTTTCTCTTCGGAAAGTTCGGAGACGATATCGGTCGCTTCGTCGGACGGCAATTCTTCAACAATGTCGGAGATCTGCGCGCTCTGCAGTGTCTGCAGGAAATGTTCGCGGTGATCCTCGTCCACTTCAACGATCACCTTTCCCTGATCCTCAGTAGTGAGGATCGTGAAGAGATAATCACCCTCTTCGAACTCCAGCCGGTTGATGATATGCGCAATATCATTCGGGTAGAGATCGTTGATGATGTTCCTGATCAGAAGGTCTGACTTGGAACGGATGAGATCGCGGAGATCCTCCAGCAGTTCGTCATCCACTTCGATCAGTTCCTGAGATGTGTAATTGATTTCAGCCATCAACTTCCTCCGTTGCCGTGTTGAGGATTTGCGGTGCGCAATGGATCAATTCATTGCTGAGTTGGACGAAATCCGCGACCGAAAGTTCTTCTGGACGCAGTTCCAGATCCACGGATAATTTCTCGAATTCCGTTACGGGCACGTCCAATCCCTTCAGTCCGTTCCGGAGTGTTTTACGCCGTTTGCCGAATGTTCCGCGGACGATCTTGCGGAAGAGTGCTTCATTCTGTGCTCTGTTTGGGAACGGTTTCTCAAAATCCAAATGGACTATAGCCGATGAGACATTGGGAATGGGGAAGAATGAATTTTTGGAGACTTGGAACTGCATCTTTGGCGTGCTGAAATACTGGAGTAATATAGAGAGGATCCCGTATTCTTTTGTGCGCGGTTTTGCTACGATACGCTGTGCCACTTCGGTCTGCATCATCACCATAAAATCCTTCACCGCCGGCAGGGAATCGACGACGTGGAACAGGATCGGTGTCGTAATATTGTAAGGAATGTTCCCAAGCAAGCGGATCGGTTTGCCGAGTTGTTCTCGTAATTCTGTCAGTGAAACGCTGAGGATATCGTTATGGATGACGGTGATCTTTTCGCCGAACTGCTCCTGCAGGAACGGTGCGAGTTCATTGTCCAGTTCGATCACAGTGCAATGGGGGATGGATTGAAGTAACAATGCTGTCAACGCGCCTTTCCCCGGTCCGATCTCCACCACGGCTTCGTCCGGCTTCGCGTCGAAAACGCGCACGATCTTTTGTGCCACATTGGGGTCTTGAAGGAAATTTTGGCCGAGGGATCTTTTAGCACGATGCATCATAGGTTTTCCAATGAACAGAAGGAACAGAGAAATAAACAGAGTGTATGAATATAACGAATGACTGGACGGTTTTCAACGAACAATCGGTCTCATCTGCGTTTCTTGCCTCTCTTCCTTTTTCTTTTGATATTGACGTAATACAATAAAACAGCGATAAATTGATCTAGCAATATTGCAATCTTGTAATATTGCTAGATTACAAGATTAATACTTTTATTGTTTGAACTTCATGCGCTATATCTCACAATTCATACGTTCCCTCGGTCAACCGGACAGTCTTGCAGCAAAGTGGACCATCTTTGGCGTGATCGTTCTGCTGACTGCGCTGATGTTCCCGCAGGGGCTTGCCGTAGAGTCGGATTATCCTGTCGGAATGGTCTGGACGGAGAACGACCTCTATGCGCCTTTCGCCTACCCCATCTATAAAGAAGACCGCGAATATCAGCGTGAACGTCAGCTTGCATCTGAAAAGGTCTACAAAGTTTTCGAGGAAAACCCGGATATTTCCGGTCAATATCTCGATTCCCTTCAGCATTTCTTTATCACTCTTCAGAGGGTGATCGACCGTAGAAAAACGGATGAAGCCGAGATCAAAAACGCACTTGCCGATTTTCCTGTACAGTTCCATGCCAGCGAGTGGAAGACACTGTGGTTTCTCCGAAATGTGGAGGGACAGACTTCCGGAAAGCTGTCGAAATACTCCTTCGATAAGCTGCGGCGCGATGTAATTCTGGTCGTGAACGGATTGTATCTGCAGGGAATCGTCGACGTTCGGAAATCGCAATTTCGTGATGGTGAACTGATCGCAAAACGGAAGAAGACCGCCGAACAGATTATCCCCCTCAATCGTCTGCTGGATAAATTCGAATTGGGGAAAGCAGTACAGCAGACATTCATTGCAGGATTCAAAGGGGAGAATGACACGGTTTCGATCGCGGTGAAGATCGCTTTGACATTCCTGGAACCGAACGTGATCTACCAACGCGAACAGACGGAACGGGAAGTGCGGTTCGCCGTCGATCTGGTCCCCAGAACAACCGGCGCTGTGAGCGAAGGAGAACGGATCATCGCCAAACGCGACCGGGTGAACGAAGAGATCAAACTGAAGATCGATTCTATGCGGAGAGCAAAAGAAGAACGGGGAGCCGGAATCAATGTCTATGTGACCTTTGCGGGAAAATCGCTGCGCGTCTTCTCTATTATCTGGATGCTGGTGATGTACGTGTATCTGTTCCGCAAGAAGATCTATCATGATAACAAGAAATTGCTCATCATGTCTCTGCTCTTCTTTGTTGTTTCGTTCATCGCATACCTTACGGTGCAGAATACCGCCGAACTGCCGCTTCGGTATCTTATTATCATACCAGCAGTGTCAATGATCCTTACGATCATCTTCGATTCGAGGATCGCATTCTACAGCACGGTGGTGCTCTCGCTGCTCGTGGCCGGTATCCGCGGAAATGATTATTCCATCGCACTGTCGTCCCTCGTCGCCGGTGCCTTCGCCATCTACACCGTGCGCGATATCAAAAAGCGGACGCAGATCTTCCGTTCCATCATTTATGTTTTCCTGGGATACGCCATCACGATCATCGCTCTGGGATTGGAACGGTATGAGTCCATCGCCGTTCTCGGGGATCAATTACTCGTGGCGGCGTTCAATTCCATTCTGTCGCCGGTGCTGACGTACGGCATCTTGATATTCTTTGAAAAGATCTTCGGCGTTTCCACGGAATTGACCCTTGTCGATCTTGCCGATCTGAATCATCCGTTGTTGAAAGAGCTTTCCCATAAAGCTCCCGGTTCATTCCATCATTGCGTCAGCGTCGCCACGATGGCGGAATCCGCAGCGGAAGCGATCGGAGCGAATACCACGCTGGCTCGTGTCGGCGGACTCTATCACGATATCGGCAAGATGTTGAATCCGGAATCGTTCGTTGAGAATCAATTGGGCACGGAGAATAAACATAAGACCATGAGTCCCCGCAAAAGCGTGCGGGTGATAGCGGCGCATATCGAGGACGGACTCCATCTTGCAAAGCAGTACAAACTTCCGCAGTCGGTGATCGACTTTATCCCGATGCATCACGGAACAATGCATGTTGGATTCTTCTACGAGAAAGCATTGCGCCAGAAACGATTGAAGGGGGAAGTGAACGAGAATGATTTCCGGTATCCCGGACCGAGACCGAACACAAAAGAGACGGCAATTGTGCTGCTGGCGGACGGAATCGAAGCCTCGACGCGCGCCATCGTCGAGCCGACCATCGAGAAGATCGAAGCGAATGTTGAATCATTGATGAAAACGCGCCTGCTGGACGGTCAACTGGATGACAGTAATCTCAACCTCCGCGATCTGAACAAGATCAAAGAGAGTTTTATGAAGATACTGGTGGGGGTTCACCATTCACGCCTTCAATATCCTGATCAAGCCGGGACGGCTGTGAACGCTGTGAATACCGGGGGAACAACTGTCTCAAAACGGTCCCCCGCACTGAAAGAATCGACGGAAAAACGCCTTCAACGCACCATCGATAATATTGATCTAAAATGAAATTCGAAAAACAATCCTATTTCCGTTTCATCCAGCTCGAAAAAAGTCTCGCCGGCAATTCCATTGAAGCATACGAACGCGATATCAACCGCTACGTTATTTTTCTTGAAACACTGAGCATTAAAAAATTCGATTCGGTGGAAGAGGAACACATTTCCAAGTTCATTCGCCTGCTTCGCGAATTGGGACTCTCGCCCAAAAGTATCGCGCGGAACATATCTGCGGTAAAAGGACTTCATAAATTTTTGATCGGCGAAAAAAAAACGTCCTACGATCCCACGCAGAATATCGAACTTCCCAAAAAAGGAAAACATCTGCCCGATGTGCTGAGTCTTGAGGAGATCAACAAGATCCTCGATGAAGCAAATCCTGCTGCCGAGACTGCATCGAAGTTCGTCTGGCGCGACCGTGCAATTCTCGAGACGCTCTATGCGACCGGAATGCGCGTCTCTGAACTGACG
>CAIVNT010000635.1 GCA_903907305.1 uncultured Ignavibacteriota bacterium | reverse complement strand
GCCGTCAGGTTAGCAACTGTTCATGCTGAGCAAGTGTCGCAATCCATAATATCATCCTTCGGTGCGTCCCGATTAAACAACAAATCGGGACTTTCTCTCTACGAGCCGTAGGCAGGATGAACAATAATTGCGACACGCGCCTAAGCATTCTAAACTCTTAACCTGACAACATTGCCCGAAACCTTCCACAGATCCGGATCATCCAACGGGACGAGCGGAAAGATCATCTAATAACACTGGTTCTTCAGGTACAATGATAAGGGCCATTACCGGCCCGGTTTTATCATCGGTGTCGTTTCCAAACACGCTGAGCATATCGGCCGAACCACAATCCGAAGACCGACAGTGAAAATATCACAAGCATAGTTGGGATCATTGGAAATACAGAATTGCTGAAATGCATATTACGACTAAAGGTGTGCAGAAATAACCTTCTCACGGCATAGCCAAGGAACAATGTCGAAGCAAAGGCAGCGGCCGGCTCAAGTATTGTCCCTGATTTGGAGAGCCAGCCTGCGACCATGGAGAGAACGATGATCCCGCCGAAGCACCAAATCCCTAAGAATATATTTACTGTGTCCCTATTTGGAGAGGCCGCATACAATCCCAGTGCAACAAAGATCGGCGTCAGATATGCAAACACATAGAACAGGAAAATACCGGCCACGGTCTTGCAATCAAATGATTTTGATACTGCTTTGTCATCCATAGTTTGTCTGCCTCCGATTTTTTTAGTACCTCTCCCTTCGTCCGGTTATCGCATCAAAACCATCTTCTTCGTATCCGCAAATATTTTTGAACTACTCGCTGCAGCTGTTTCGATCTTGTAGAAATATATGCCCGACGATAATTGTGCGGCGGTGAATGTATATTCGTAAGAACCGGCATCTTGGCTCTTGTTGATCACCTCTGAGACTATCTGACCGAGTGTATTAAAGATGGACAGACGGACCATGCTCCGTTCAGGAATGGTGTACCGCAGGACCGTACTAGGATTGAACGGATTAGGATAATTCTGTTCCAGTGTGAATCTTCCGGGGTGTTCCATCAACACTGAGCTGACGGTGGTCAATTTCTGCAGATCAATGTCCACTCTATTTGCACCGGTATCGGCGATGACAACATTTCGTACCGTATCATTCCGATAACCGTATGCACTTGCAACGACTGTATATGTTCCCGGCGTTAACGGACGCAGATACGCTCCGACGAAGGGATCAGAGAACACCGGTGAATTCCCTATCTCTATAATATCAATACTCGCTTTTATCGGCACACCGGCGGCGGTAACTCGCCCGCGAAGTCCTTTCATTCCCTGCTCCAGAAAAGCGAGCATCGATTCTTTGTTGCTGTTCCAGAATCCAGGAAGGAGAGAATCCGGTGCGATATATTCGGAGGAGACTTCCAGCGTCAACTCGTGTCCACCCTGCCGGGCATACATCCAGTCCTGCCTTCCTCCCAGCACTTCATACCAATTGTTACTGTTGGAGATTCCTCCCTTGAATCCTCCCCGGGAAAAATCCGGATTGGGAACGGCATAGACCGATGCAAGCTTGACAAATATATTGTCATCAGGACAAGCGGCATATTCCCCGCTCTTTACACCCGCGCTCCAAGGATAGAGCGCAACCAATGCGCCGCCGTGAAAATTCGCCGAGAGGGAAAAATTATGATCGAAGGTCCACCGCATCATCGCCGCTGTCTCGGGCTGCCGGCCGCGGGTGCCGTTGGCAGGACTGGAGATACGGTCCGGAAAATCCCTGTTAAGGTCCTTGCCGTTCACATTCGCACGCGTTGCATTGATGATGGTCGTATCTTTTCCGAGACGGTAGGCGCCGTCCGGATTGAAGAGAGGATTGATGTACAATTCTATATTATTGAGCAGTGAAGTGACACGCACGGCGTCGGGTGTGACTTTACCGTAGTTTGACAAAAGATATTCCGCCAGGCGCAGCATCAGAATGTATCCCGTCAGTTCATTCCCGTGCATCGATGAGGTGTAGAGGATCTGCGGTTCTTCCTCTCGGACAGCAACATTCGCGGAAATCTTCAGTGCAAGGATCAATCTCCCTTGTGCAGAAAAACCGATCGTATCCAACCGGCACAATGCCGGGTATTTCGCCGCATAACCGCGCATCATCTGCAGGTAGGTCTGATACGTTGGATACCGGTCCCACTCCGTCATTTGCTGCGGCGAATTCGCCATAACGTGCACACTCAGCATTCCGGGCAAAGGAAGTTCTTCCGGGACATATCCCATCGCGCGGAGTATGGATAATTCTTTATCGCCGACGAATGCATATACGGTATCTCCCGATGCACCGGCAACCGAAATTGTATTCAACAGTTCCTCTGTATTCGGTCTCCCATTGACGAGGAATCGAACATACGACTCTTCGTTCTGGGCAGAACTCATCCCAATGATGAGTATGACCATGAAGAACGGCATAGATAATTTCATATTTCACTCGATCCGAATGCATTTCTGACGATGGTGATATCAGGATGATTATCCGGCAAAACCAGCGGATGGAGAGAGGAAGATTCGAATGAAATCGATCAGAAGATATTTTCCGGGGTCCAATTCGCGGCCAAGGCCGGCGAATCTATGTCTATATAGGGCAAATGTACGCGCATACGCGCTGAGAGTCAATCACACAGTTGTGCAATTCAGTAGCTGTCATAAAGATCATCTGTCATGCCTCTCCAGAAGAATCCCTTCAGGAAATGATCCTATCGGGCATAATTAATGTGGATTCCCGACGCAATGAAAGCGGGAATGACAATCGGTGAACAGATCGAATCATCCCGGCATAATGACTATATACGATATTTTCTCACTTCCACTAAATATATCACCGATGACACATTTCATATTCTGTATCCATTTTGCAATACCGGAATCCTGACTTCGCGCTGACAGACAATAAAAATACAACTCCGGTAACTGTGGCCTCTTTTTATTTTAAGCAAATAAAAAAGAGACCATACACATCAGGTCTCCTTGTGGGGAACGTTCACTTTCTTCATTCGGCAACTATTCGTCACCATCAGCATCTTCTTTTGCTTTCACCGCCGGTGATTCTTTTGTTTCTTCAGAGGCAGATTTTCCTGCTTTGAATGCAGCAAGATCTTTTGCCTTTTCCGAAAGAAAAACGGTGTCTTTTTTTCGTTCAACCGGCTGAGCATTAGCCGTATTCGGCTGTCGGGTTTGCTTTTGAACGACCGGTCCTGTCGGCGACGACAAACGTCCATGAGATATTGATTGTATTCCCATAATGTGAATCCTTTCACGATTGGTAATGATCGACCCGACTGGACGTTCCAGATCTCGGTGCTGCCATTCCTTACAGAGTTATTATCGGCACATTGAAGGGTAAACTGGAGATATAATACTCCTAAATCTGAATAATTATCCTCTCGGTGGCACAGATCGGAGGTCTTGCCTGCGCCGGCAGATATGGATCGAATAAATGAACTCGCAACAATCCGAGAAGTATCTTTGTCATGCCCGAATGTCCCGCTCTTTGGGACTCCGCTTCGCTGGGCTCAAAAAGCGGAGATCCTATCAGACAACTACAGTATGGATTCCCGCCAAGAGTCCCGCCTTTTGATATTCCGTCTGGCGGGATTTCAGAAAGCGGAACACGCGGCCAACGGCCCCGTTGGGGGAATGACAATACGCCGCTCAGAAGAAGTCTTTCTGACAAACGGCGGAGTATTTTCTCATAAGAGAATACATCGGTTTAAAATAAAAAAGGACCCTGCAGAAAACTGCAGGGTCCTTGTTGACATGCGTCCCTCCCCCGATGCAGAGGCGCAGGAAAACATCTCTGTCATTTGGCCTTATTTCATCAACACCATTTTTTTGATCTGAACTTTTCCTGTCGATGTCAGACGTGCAAAATAGACGCCGCTGGCAAGTCGTGAAGCATCGAATGTGCCCTGATGATAGACGCCGGCTTCGAGCACTTCGTTCACCAAGGTTGCCACTTCACGTCCGATGGCATCGTAGATCTTCAGCGATGTCAAGCCGGAGGTTTGCAGTGTGAACTCGATGGTCGTGCTTGGGTTGAATGGATTGGGATAGTTCTGCGACAGAGCGAACACACTCGGAGCGCTTATGACCGCAACTTCCACTTCATGTGAATACGAGAATTTTCCGTCGCGGTCGATCTGTTTCAAACGGTAGAGATATCTGCCGTGTCTCACGTTCCCATCGATGTAGGAATATTCCTTGGGAGCATTGGAATTTCCGTTCCCTTCGACGAAACCGATCTTCAGCCATTCGTTCTTTTCACCCTGCACCTTCCGCTCAACATCAAATCCATGATTGTTGATTTCGGTTGCTGTTGCCCATTTCAATTCCACCGATGAGGCTTTGAGAGAAGCGCTGAACGATATCAATTCTATCGGCAATGGATTGTTCTGGTCGCCCGCCATGAACTGGCTGAACGATGTAATTCCGGTCCAGGTGACATCTCCGGTCGCTCTGCTCGCCGAGGTCGCACCGCCAAGATCGGTCCACGCGCCGATGGATGTAGCGCTGCGATGGAACAACCGCAGTGTACCGGGTGTGCCGTCAACGTTCGGATCGAGTACATTCGTACCGAAATTCAGTGTCAGCGATGCGGAGAAGGTGCCGGGGTTTCCGAACACTTCAATCACGAAGACCTTGCCACCGACCGACGCGGAATACCCGGTCGGCCAGACATTGGGAGCCGCGGATACTTCGCTGACGACAACGTCTACAGGATTATCAAATCCGTCGGACATGGTCAGGGAGGCATTTCCTATTGACGCACTGCCGGTTTGGAACGCCGCTGTAGTGGATGCTGTTCCGGCCCCGATCGGTACGGATGACGAAGTCCACGCAGCACTGTTTAGTGTTGCATCATAGCCGTTCTTCAGATCCGTTGACGTTGTACCGCTTCCTTCATTGAATTGCCAGCAGCCGACAACGCCAGAGGCAAATCCTCTGAGCGCACGATGCATCATAGAACGGATCTGAATTGCTGACCGGGTCGTGTCCCAGATGCGCACTTCGTCGATCTGCCCCTGGAACCCTGTCGTTCCATCCGTACCCAACAGATATTCATTGCATTGATTATCATAGTAATACGGGACGGATTGTGTACTTCCCTGCTGGACACCATTCACATAGAAATTCATGTCGTTATTGCTGTTGTTGGACACATCGACTGACAACGCAACATGGTACCATTGATTGTTCTGTACCGCAGTTGCTCCTGTGATGGTCACCGGAGCGGAGTTATCATCATCCCAAACACTTGCAAAGAACATACCGTTGTCGATCCCGATCTGGATCGGAGCACTCGATGTTGCCTCATCCGGTAATATTCCGATCGGACTGTGTTGGGCGGACCTGGCCTTCGATGCGTGCTGGACTTCACGTAAAGAATCTTCTTTCCCTGATACATCCTTTTGCGCAGGCACGTTCTGACCATTATTCTGCTTTTTCAACAACAGGTTATCGTTCATAATTTCCGGTGTGATCATGCCGCCGCCGCTGGTGTTCTTATGTCGGGTGATGAATGCTGTATTGATGGAGTTATCACCGGTCCGCACCCACAGTTCGAGTGTTAATTTACGGGGATGCGGGAGATTGATCACCGGAAGGTTGACCGTTGAACTGCCGGTGAATGAAATTGCGTTCCCGGCGATCGAATCGAAAGGGATTCCTTCGATGGCATTCGTGGTAACATTGGCAACGGGTGCAGATGTTGTAAGGAACTTTTCGGAACCCGGTCCGCCGTTCATCTCGATCACCTTCACATGATAGGTGGTATTCAATGATAATCCGCTGACGGTAACGGATGAGCCGACACCGCTGAACACGGCATAATTACCGGTGCCGATCTGTGAACCGCTGGTGTACTGTGTATTGGATGTGTACCCGCCGTTGTCAGAAGGTGCTGCATTGACTGCGCTTCCCTGTTTCACCAGGACCAGGCGGCGTGATCCATTGCCGTTCGTCCAGTTGATCTTGACCGATGTACCGAAATTGCCGCTTGTTGTGACATTGGCAGCAGCCGTTGTTGGTGCCGAAAGAGTACCGGCAATATTCTTGAAGATAAGGATGTTATCATATTGATCCATTCCAAAATACCGTCTAGCATACACGACAATATCCAGATCACCGTCGTTATCTTGATCCAGTAGTTTGAAATCCGAGTAGCCGCTATAGTACACTGGGTCTCCCGATTGAATATCGATATCCGTCTGGTTATTGAAGTTGCCGGAACCGTTATTATATGCGATGATGAGCTTGTCCTGATCACCATCCCATACTGCGTTATACCCCACACCGCGCAATACCAGATCGATATCACCGTCTCCATCAATGTCAGCGGCTTCAATCTGATAGATCTTTATCCCGATATTATAATCCACCGGGGATCCGAATGTTCCGTTTCCGGCGTTCATCATCACGGAGAAGTACTTTCCGCTTTGATTAGCGATGATTATATCGATATATCCGTCGCCATTCACATCTGCTGCGGTGATCTTCTCTCCCCCCTCGGCGATGGTATAATCGACCGGCGCCGCGAACGAGCGTTCTCCCAAATTACGGGAGATCGTGACGAAGTTGTTGCCGTTGCCGCTGTGAAGAGTCACGATGTCGTTGTTACCGTCGTTATCCACGTCCGCCGCAAGATAATCCTTGATATCATAATGGATCGTGAGGTAAGAACTGCCCCCGCTATAGGATTGATCACGCGCGTCATCATAGAAGATATATACCTGCTGACTGCCGCCTCCATTCATCATCACATCGATCCTACCATCATTGTCCATATCCGTCAGAGTGGCATGGGGGGAATTATTGATTCCGGTGTTGAAGGGTGTTTTGGCCGTGAAACTCCCGTTCCCATCATTGATGAATGGAGTGATATCGCTATTTCCATAATTGGACTGGATGAAATCAAGGTCACCGTCATTGTCGATATCCGCTACCGGCATGCTCTGCGTATAATTGATGGAGACTGCGGAGATAGAGTCGAATGTTGCTGAAGAGTTCTGATAGAACTTGATGTCGCCTGGATACGATCCGAACAGGTCCGCAATACCGTCCCCGGTGATATCACCGGTATTGATTATGTTCATACGATTGTAGCTCACTGGATATGTGATAACAGTGTCGGCAAAGACGAAATTTCCGGCACCCGCAGAACGAACGGTAAACGAAGTAATGGAAGAACGAAGGAGAGAAACGCCATTCGTGCTCTTTATGTAATTCGTCAAGGTTATCGTGATATTCTCCCCCGCCATGAAGTCTGCCGAAGGATTAAAGGTCATCGTTTTGGAGGGACCGTCATAGGAGATGGCGCCGTTCACTTTCCCGGACATTGATCCGTGGACGATCACATTGGTATCGACCAATGTCGCCGTGTTCATGGCGCTATTGAAGGTAACCACGATATTCGACGAAATGGCGGCGTTCACAGCATTTGCTGCAGGAGCGATGGAACTGACAGCGACCAATTCAATATTTTTAAGGAGGGAAATATTTCCGGATCCATTATTTGCCGTGACAATGTCAAGATCACCGTCACCATCCATATCGGCGACGTCGGCGGACTGGCTATAGGAACCGGTGGAGTAATACGCTGCCGATGAGAATGATCCGCTTCCGGTATTTGTCAATACTGCCGCCTTTCCAATATCGGAGACGGGCACAACGATATCCAAGTGTCCATCGCCATTCATATCACCCAAGACAACCTGTGCAGGACTCATGACGGAATAATCCGTATGGGTCGAGAACGAACCCGTTGACTGCAGAAAGACCGAAACAATGTAATTATCCCACCAGTCAGCAGTAACGAGGTCAACATTTCCATCTCCATTCAGATCTCCTGCCGTGATACTCATCGGAAAGACCGTCCCGGTCGAATAAGACGATTTCGCTGCAAATGCTCCGTTACCATTGTTCTTAATTGTTGAGATAGTGTGCCCATCATAGTCTGCGGTAACGATATCCAGATCACCATCCTTGTCGATATCGGTCAATGTTACGTCCCATGGACCGGTCCCTGTGGTCATCGAATCCGAAGCGGTAAATGTTCCGTTACCGTTATTTCGGAATGTCTTCACACGATTGGAACCGTATAGCACAACGACGATATCGTTATATCCATCCCCGTTCAGATCGCCCACAGCCATTGCCGGAAGATTATCATCGACAACGGTATACTCGGACGGTGCAGCTAAATTACCGGTTCCGTCATTCAGTAGTACAGAAAATTTATTCTTCCCGTACTTGCTTGTCACGATAACATCAGGATAACCGTCACCATTGACATCCGTAACTTTCAATGCTCCGCTGGGATAAAGACCGACAAGTGTCGTATCAGCAACTCCAAGAACGCCGGAGCCATTATTCAATTGTATGGAGATCCTGTTGTTGTCGATGCCGTTGACGTTATCATACAGGTCGATCGTACTAACCACATCCGGATAGCCGTCACCGTTCATATCTGCCGTGACAACGTTGCCTGGAGTACCAAGCGAGTTATAATTTTGCTTCGACCCAAAGGCACCTTCCGCTGTCGCGGCGGCAACAAAAGACCATTGAGATGAAGTGGAAAGGGGGGCTCCGTCATTGTTCTGGATGCCGCTCTTTATCAGAACAGAGATCCGTTCCCCCGCTTTGAAATTGTTGGTCGGATCAAATGTAGCGGTGTGTGTACTATTGTCATAGCTGATCGCACCCGCATATTGACCGCGAATGGAACCGGCCACTTTGATGGTGCCGGCAGTCAGCGTCCCTGAATTCACCGATTGATCGAATGTCACCGTCACATTGGAAGTTGCCGTTACACTCACCGCATTCATCGCCGGGGAAACGGATGTTATGGCGGGCCGTTTTGAATTCTTCAGTATGGAGATATTATCTCCGGTGTAATTTGCCGTAATGATATCCATATCGCCGTCACCGTCGATATCCGCCGAAGCGACCGCATACGGATTGTCACCTGTCGCATATTGTGCGGTTTTGGAGAACACTCCGCTTCCATTGTTCGTGAACACCACTATAGAATCAGCGGACCCATTGGTGACCACAACATCAAGATCACCGTCACCGTCGAAATCCACTGCTACAATGCCCCGCGGCTGCGCTCCGGTTCCGAGTGCATAATCCACTTTTGTGTTCAATCCGCTGTTCTGATTATTCTGCAGATAGGAGATGGTACCGTTGCCTGAAGCAAGATTCCCTGTCACCACGTCGATGTAACCGTCGCTGTTAAAATCACCCGCAGCGATACAGGTGGAGTTCCCACCTGTGGCATAGGATCCGTTGGAGCTATACCAATTGGAACCGTTATACCGTGAGAGCAGAACCGCGCCCCCGCTGTTGCTCACCGAAAGGAAATCAAGATCGCCGTCATTGTCGAAGTCGACGACTGCAAGTCCGGACGGTGCGGAGACGTTGGTGCCGTTATTTCCTCCCGAGAAGGAACCGGAACCATTGTTGATCATATAATAGACATAACCTGAAATATTGTATACCGCATCGAGATCACCGTCCCGATCGATATCGGCAAGACGGATATCCTGCGGATCCGTACCATACGAGATACTGACTGTCGTACGCGCATTGAAACCGGTGTTATTATTATTGATGAAAACGGAAATCTGATTGTCGCTCGTTGATGTCACCACCAGATCGACCTTACCGTCCCCGTTCACATCACCGGCCGCGATGGATGTCGGTCCGTTCCCCGCTGCATAGGTCACTGCGGAGGCATATGTTCCGCTTCCGTTATTGAGAAAGACGGAAATGGTATTGTCCAGAAAATTCGCCGTGGCAATATCGGCATTACCGTCCGCATTTAGATCTACAACAGTCACGGCTTGAGTTTGATTTCCGGACGCTTTGTCCGCATTGATTCCGAAGACACCTCCTGCTGCACCTGAGGCAATAGTGAACTGTGATGAGAATGCCGCTGCGAGCGGTACACTGTTAACATCCGTCACACCGACCGTTACAGAAACTGATACGATTTCGCCCGGATTGAAATTTGCCGTCGGATCGACAGTGACCGTTACCGTGCCGTTGTTATAGGAAAGTGCGCCGGTATGAAGACCGCTGATGGAACCGACGAGTTTCACTGTCGACGAGGTCATGGTCGCTCCGCTCATCGGTTGATCGAACGTGACGGAAACATTCGTGGAAGATGCAACATTGACCGCACCATTCACCGGAGAGACCGATGCGACATGTCCGCCGTTAGAATTGAGAATCACGGAGACCGTGCCGTTTTCGTTCGATGTGACAAGATCCATACGGCCGTCCTTGTTCAAATCAACGGCCAATACATCGTTCGCAATGCTTGAGAGTGTATAGGAAGCAGTACCGCTGAAAACAGCGGAGCCGTTGTTGGTCTTGAACGAAAGAGTCGAAGTATTCCCATTTGCGACGATCAGATCAAGATCGTTATCGGCATCGATATTGGTCGCTGCAATCGCCCAGGGATAATCACCCATGGCAAAACTGTTCGTCGTACCGAGCGGCATTCCGCTGTTCGAGATCCATTCCGAAACGGTATTCGCATTTCCGTTCGAGGTGAGGAAGTCCGCTTTACCTGTACTATTCACCGTTGCAACGACAATGTCGTTTGGTCCGTCGCCGGTAAAATGACTGACAGCACTGAGCAATGCTCCATGCTTATCATTATAATGTACAGAGGCATTGTCCGTCGGGCTATTCACAACAACAATATCCATGAAACCGTCCGCATTGAAATCACCTGCCGCTATCTTGGTGGGTGCATCTCCTGTGGCAATATATATCGGTGAACCGAAGACTCCCGAGCCGTTGTTAAGATTGATGATGAGGCGGTCATTCCCGGTATCGGTCAGCACAACATCAATGTCGCCGTCATTGTCTAAATCCACAGCAACGAGACCTGAGGCGTTCGTTCCGGAATTATAATCCGTTCTTGCCGCAAACGTTCCGTTCCCGTTGTTCTTGAAAACGGAGAGACTTGCACTGGAATTATATGCCGTCAACAGGTCCATATCCCCGTCATTGTCAATATCCGCGGCGACCACATCGCGCGGAAAACCGCCGGTCGTATAATCGACCTTCGCCGCAAGGATGCCGTTGCCGTTATTCATGAAGATCGACAAAGTATTCTGCACCTGGGTAACGGTCGCGATATCGATTCTGCCGTCCTTGTTGAGATCAGCGGCTACCGATGCGTAAGCGCCTCCCGAACCGCCCATCGCAGTATAGCTGGCAGCGGGAGCGAAAGTGCCGTATCCTGTATTCGATGATACAGTGAACGAATACGAGAGAGGAAATGTAATGCCCATCGACGACGCATCCTGGATGCCGCTCTTGAGCAGTACCGTGATCACTTCTCCGGCAAGAAAGCTGGAGTCGGGATTGAAAGTAAGCGTATGGCTGCCGCCATTATACGATATACTTCCCGAATACCCTCCCCGAAAGGAGCCGGACACCTTGACATTGGTGCTGTTCAATGTTGACGAGTTCATCGCCTCATCGAATACAACGTCCACATTGGATGTGACCGTTGACGAAATGGTGTTTTTTAACGGAGTCATCGAAACGACCCGTGGTCCATAGAGATTCGGAATAACGGATACGGTCGAGGAGGTATATGTTGCGGCGACAATGTCCACATCACCGTCTCCGCTCAGATCCCCGAACGCGACGTCGTGCGTACCGCCGGCGGTGCTGTAATTAACAGCAGCGGAGAACGTCCCGGATCCATTGTTCTTCAGCAATGACACTGCGTCGATGCCGTATGCGGCAACAGCGATATCCAGATCACCATCGCCGTCCACATCACCAATATCGAGCCCTCTGGGGTTATTTCCTGTGGAATAATCCGTTGCGGTCCCGAATGTGCCGAAGCCGTTATTGAGTCGGACGGAAACGGTATTGGAGGATGAGTTTGTAACGACCATATCAGCATCATGATCGCCGTCCACGTCAGCCAATGCAACTCCCCACGGCGCATCGCCGGTGGCGTACCGCACAACCGAGGAGAACGTGCCGGATCCATTGTTGAACATAACAACGACGGAATCCGCTGCCAGCGTGGTAACAGCAATATCGATATAACCGTCGGCATTGAGGTCCGCAGCAGCGACTCCGGCCGGCAGATGACCGACAGGTGTCCGTACTTCGGCAGCGAATGTGCCATCGCCGTTGTTCTTGAGTACGGAGAGATCCTGGGTATCGCTGTTCACCACGATCATATCCACATCACCGTCTCCGTCAATATCAGCGGCTGCGATCCCGCGTGGAACATATCCGGTATTGTAATTTGTTACCGCACCAAATGTACCATCGCCGTTGTTCAGACGGACCGACATCGTGTTCGCATTGTAATTTGCTGTAACGATATCCGGATATCCGTCGCTGTTCACATCGGCTGCGACGAGACTGTATGCGCCGTTCCCCATGCTGTAGGTTGTGTGCGCCGCCAGCGTGTTTCCGCTGCTGTTCAGCAGAACCGAGATGTTGCTTGCATTCTGATTCGCCGTGATGACATCGACCTTGCCGTCTTTATTCACATCGCTCATGACAATTCCCGCGGCATTCAAACCGGTGCCATAGTACGAATACGTTCCGTAATTCACTCCGCTGTCCGACGTCGCCACACTGAATGTCCAGCTGATCGGGTAGGCAAGGTGCAGCGTATTCGTCTGCTCAACTCCCGTCGTGACGGTCACAGAAACGACCTCACCGGGAGTGAAATCCGCAGAAGGATTGAAATAGAGTGTCGCTCCGCCGTTGATCAAAAGATATGAGCCCGTATGGAAACCGGACTGCGATCCCCACACTTTGAATGTGTTCGCATTCACCGTGGATAGATTATACGAATCCGTCAAAGTGATCTGCACGCTCGATGAAACATCCACGTCGACTGCATTCACTGCCGGAGTTCGGCTGACCACAGGTTGTTGTGACCATGCACATGCTGTTGCCATAACAAGCGTTAAGAAGATGATTCGTAACCGTAACAACGTTCGCATCGGTGGTTCCCCCTATAGTGATTTGATTATGATATGTATAATTCTAATTCTGATAAGTTTTCTTTGGAGACAAAGCCTCTCGCGTGGAGCAGCTTCGCCTTGGTCCGGTACGCCGACGTATTGTGGCTCGTCACAAAGATGATTGATGCTTTGGGATCATTCTCATAGATCCGTTCGGCAGCGGCGAAACCGTCCATCGTTGCAAGTTGCACATCCATCAAAATATAGTCAGGCAATAACGCGTCATACTGCCGCACAGCATCCTCACCGTTCACACACTCGATGATCTCGCACTGCCGTTCCCCGTTATTCAGCACAATACTGCGGATCATTCTTCGCATATCGGGATGGTCATCGACGATCATGATTTTCATTACAGCGCCCCAAATCCAGAAGGAAATAAGAAAGGATGTCCCTTTAATTTAAGACAAGATAGTCCGATGTGATGAGCTCTTTCAATGGAGAGAAGTGCTCATTCGTATGGGTAGAAGTGCCTATGGAAGAGCAATTGATAATTGATAATGGAAAATTGAAAATGTGAGTTCTAGAAGGAGGAACGAAGAATGTAGAATGAAGAATGGGGCAGATACAATTCATTAGATTCCTTACCCGGTGTTCACACATTGATGGAGCCGGTTTCGGAAGGACAATGATGGTCTAATGCCCAAGACCAATGACTATAATTGCGTGGAGTGTTCGACGGCGAACTTCAGCAATGCATGTGCGCCGCGAAGTCCTAGTTTGTCGCAGATATTGTTGCGGTGATTGTGTACGGTCTTGATGCTGATGTTCAATTCATCGGCAATCTGCTGATTGATCCTCATCGATGCTACAAGTTTCAGCACATTCCGTTCCGCCGGCGTCAACAGGGAGAGTCCGCTGCTGTCCTGTGCCGGAGCCGATAGACGGGAATTCCGACGGATAAGAAAATCGGAAATGGAGGGACTGAGAAAATACTTCCCTTCAGACACCGCTGTAATGCATTGATGGACCTCGGAGATCGCGTTCTCCTTCAGCACATATCCTTTCACTCCGATGTCCATCGCTTTATTGAAGACCTGTTCCCCTTTGTACATCGTCAGAAAGATCACCGACACCGGCAGGGCTTCGTCATTCACCCGTTTTGCAACCTCGAATCCTGTCATCTTCGGCATCTCGATATCCAGCAGCGCAAGCGAAGGACGCTGTTCACGAATGATGCGGAGCGCTTCCTCACCATTCTCCGCTTCTATCACATCGGTGTCGGGCATTGACTCGACAACTTGGCGGAGCCCTTTGCGCATGAGAGGATGGTCATCGGCAATCATGATCGTTCGTCGGCAATTCATATTTTTTCAATTGGTATAGTGATCAAAACAGTGGTCCCTTCACCGGGTTGGGACTTGATCGCACATGTTCCGCCAAGGATCTTTGTCCGTTCACGGATCCCGGTCATTCCCAATCCTTCTTTGACAGCGGCACTCTCGAATCCTTTGCCGTTATCCCACAACGAAGCAGTGATAGAAGCATCCGCAAGCCGGATCATAAAGGAAGCCTGTGCCGCACCGGAATGTTTCAGAATATTATTGATTCCTTCCTGTATAATGCGGAAAAAATTGATCTCTTTGTCGGCAGGTATCAAACCGTCAATCTCGTCTATATGGTAGACACATTTCAGAACCGATGTTTGTTGAATCTCATCGCATAGATGAAGTAATGTTTCCCGGAGGCCGAACTGCTCCAAGTGTACAGGGCGCAGTCCATGAGAGATAGAGCGGACATCATTGATGGACGACCGTGCACTTTCGGCGATCTCCATCAATTGTTCTTGTATTGCGATCGGATCATTAACGTTTTTCATTGCCATCTCTACCCGGTTCTTAATGATGAGGATCTGCTGACCGAGTCCGTCGTGCAGATCCGCTGCAATACGGCGGCGTTCCTGTTCCTGTGATTCAATGAGCTGTTCAGCAAACTGGAGTTGAGCTTTTTTCTCTTTTTGCAATGTCGTCACGCGCAGATAATATACGACCGGTCCGCTGACCACAAAGAACAGCACAATCAATGTTCGAAACCACCAGGTCATCCAGAACGGCGGCAGCACGG
>CAIVNT010000634.1 GCA_903907305.1 uncultured Ignavibacteriota bacterium | reverse complement strand
TGCGTACTATCGGAAACTAATTTTTTTGATCACACACGAACATATCGCATCCATTCTTTCACGGCATCATCGGACGACGGTGTCGGAAGAAAGTTCAAAAAAAGCTTGCGTCATGGTAACACTTGTCAATAAAGAGAATCATTTGCATCTTTTACTCACGAAACGGACTGAATCTGTGGAGCATCATAAAGGACAGATCTCTTTTCCCGGCGGAATGGTGGACGAGTGCGATGAATCAGAAACGGCAACGGCACTGCGCGAAGTTGAGGAAGAGATCGGCATTCCCCCATCGATGATCACCATTCTTGGAATGCTTGATGACGTACACATCCCAAGCGGATTTATCGTCTCTCCGGTCGTCGGTTATATTGACCGCCTCTCGGAACTGAAGACCAGCGCAGGAGAAGTAGCCGAAGTATTATTAATCCCGCTGGAGAAATTTCTTGATCCTTCACTGAGAACTTTGGAGACAAGAGAATTAAAAGGAATACAGCGTCAGGTCTATTTTTATCACGTGTGGAAAGAACCGGTGTGGGGCGCCACGGCGCATATCATTAAGCAGCTAATGGATCTGATTGAAAAAAAGTTTGGCAATAATACTATTTGAGGATGCGCTCTGGATTCTTCCTCCACTTGATGAATATGCACAAGAACAGCGTTAGGATGACTTGGACGAAAGGGTGCGGGTCTCCCGCAGGGAAAACCCGTTTTATAAACAGCATTGCAATACAATTTTGCGTACCGTAAGAACGGTCTGTGCTATCTTCTAAATATGAACAATGCAATTTCCATAAAGAATCTCATCAAAGAATATCCGCGCAAAGGGGAGCCGCCTCTCCATGCCGTGGATGATATTTCGTTCGACGTGGAACAGGGACAGATCTTCGGTCTGCTCGGACCGAATGGAGCCGGAAAATCCACAACGATCAAGATCATGACCACACTCATTCCACCGACATCCGGAACAGTGCTGATCAACGGATTCGATGTTGTCAAACATCCCCTCGATGTCCGGAAAAGCCTCTGCGTGGTGTTTCAGGAGAATGCGCTGGAGGTTTATCTTACTGTGCGTCATAACTTTCTGACGTTCGGACGTTTCCACGGAATGTCCGCGGCCGAAGTTGAGAAAAAAATGGACCATGTCACAGAATTGTTCGGTCTTCGCGAAGTGATCAATCAGAAGCCGGTCGATCTGAGCGGAGGGGTGAAGAGACGGGTGCAGGTGGCCAAGATATTTCTGGTCGATACACCGATCGTCTTTCTGGATGAAGCAACGACCGGTATGGATACATTCAACAAACGCGCAACCATCCGCGCGATCCGCGAAGAATCCCGTAGGGGACGGACGATCGTTCTGACAACGCATATGCTGGAAGAGGCGGAAGAATTATGCGACGCCATCGCCATCATCAATCATGGAAAGATTGTTGCGAGCGGCACAACGGATGAAGTGAAGAAGATGGGGCTCCAAATGTTCTATCTCTCGCTGAAATTCCATGAGATGGGAAAAGAACTGGAAGAACTGATTCAGAAATTCGCTCCGGTCAAACTGGACATCGTCAACAATGAGGCGAACATCACCGTCCGCGAACACAATGTTGCGCTGAACATCCTCTCTCTCGCCCAATCCTCCGGCGCATTGAAGCATTTCGAGATCTCCACAGCTTCATTGGAAGATGTATTTGTTGAACTGATTGACGGAAAAAAAGCTGGACCATCAGCATGAAGAATGTGTTGGCAGTTGTCTACCGCGACGCACTGATCCGTCTGACGAGTCTGATGTGGCTCTTCTTCGACATGGCCGTTCCACTGCTCTATCTGCTGATGTTCGGCGTGGGATTCAACCGCGCCGTCGGCATGGGAGTGATCTCAAACGGTGTCTCTGTGTCATACAATGATTTTTTCCTGGCGGGCGTTCTCTCGATGTCGTGCTTCGGCAGCGCGATCAATCAGGCGTATGGATTCTTTGTGGACCGGGATAACGGGATCTTCTATGAATTTCTGACATATCCGATGACGCGCGGCGAATTCCTGTTCGGAAAAATGATCTTTCAATGCGCCATGTCCCTCGTGCAGACAGCGCTCACAGTCACTGCCGCGGTCTTTCTGCTCCACATCAAGATCAGTTTGCCGATGCTTCCGTTAACGGTCCTTGCGGTGATGGCGGGAATTGCAGGATGGTTCTTTGCGTTGTCGGTCGTTGCATTCAAGATCAGACGGAACGATACGTTCAATACCTTTATCAATGTTGCGTACTTCGTACTGATGTTCGTCAGCAGTATGTTCTATCCGCTGGACGCGATCCCGGTTTGGCTGAAATTTATTTCGTATGCAAATCCTCTCACGTGGCATACCGATGTGCTCCGCTATTTGACGATCGGTGTCGGGAACCAGCAGACTATTCTTCTTGAGGCGGCGGGATTTACGATATTCCTTATCGCATCATTCTTGTTCGCACAGCAAGCACTGAAAAAAGCTGCGTAAAAGATTATCATGTAGATGTAACCCACTTTAGCGCTGGTCATCATCTTTTTGCATAATCGCGCTATCCTAAATTCCCATATAATTCTCTCGACGTTACCTTCACTCCCATCATCTTCAGATACATGAACAACTCCGCTTTGTGATTCAGATGATGTTCTAATGCAAAAAGGGACATCCGCCATTTCTGAGCGCGTCCTAACTGCAGCGTATCTAATTCACCCGTAGCAAATTCTTCTTCGCTCATCGTTGAAAAGATATCCAGAAAGTACTTCGTGTTCTCCCTATATAATTCTACACACTCCTGCACTGTTGCACTTGGCGTCCTTCGGTTTGTAATGAACACGTGACGCAATGTCGGCAGTGCCCATTCATTTTTCAGAATA
>CAIVNT010000633.1 GCA_903907305.1 uncultured Ignavibacteriota bacterium | reverse complement strand
ACCATCTCCGACGTGAACAACGAACCGACCTTCACTGTTGCATTCAGACTGCAATATGCAATGAGCAGTAATGCAGTTAGCGAAATATTTTTTCTATGTTTCATGCTGTGTGTTATCAGTTTTTGTAATTGCTTTTTTCTGTGCGCACGAGATGTCCTACACCTTTGGAAAATGCGCAGTAGGTGTAGGACATCGTTCTATTTTTTATTGTGTGCTTTTCTTTGTGTTCTACGTGTCTTTGTGGTCTACTCTGTTTTTCTCAAAAGCATTACCGCGCCATCCATCCGCCGTCCACCACCAGCACGTGACCATTCACGTAATCCGATGCTGACGAAGCGAGAAATACGATCGCGCCTTGAAGATCTTCCGGCGTCCCCCATCGTCCTGCCGGGATACGTTCCATGATCGCTTTTTCACGGACCTCATCCTCACGCAATGCTTTCGTGTTGTTCGTTGCCATATATCCGGGAGCGATCGCGTTGATGTTGATGCCGAATTTTCCCCATTCGTTCGCAAGAGCTTTTGTGATCTGTGCGACAGCACCTTTGCTTGCGGAATACGACGGAACGCGGACGCCACCCTGGAACGCGAGCAGCGAAGCTGTGCTGATGATCTTTCCGCTCTTCCGTTTCATCATATCCTTTGCAACAGCCTGTGCAAGGAAGAAGATCGTCTTGGAATTCAGCAGCATCACATCATCCCAGTCCTTCTCCGTGAAATCGATCGCATCCATACGGCGGATGATGCCGGCGTTATTCACCAGAATGTCGACCTTACCGAATTCCGCAACCGTCTTTTCCACGATCGTGGGGATGGAGGACATTTCCATCAGATTCGCAACAAGCGGCAGAACTTTCCTGCCGAGTACTTTTACTTTTTCCGCAGTCTCTGTGCTTTCAACATAATCCACCAGGACGATATCGGCACCCGCTTCAGCGAGTCCGAGCGCCATTCCTTGTCCAAGTCCCGTGCTTCCGCCGGTGACGATTGCTGTTTTTCCACTCAGATCGAATAATTTCATTTTTTTTTCTCCTGATAAATATTGATTTGATTTAGCGGCTAAGTAAATGACAAGTACCGCAAACAAATCGCCACGAAGGCACCAAGACACGAAATCCCACAAAAGATCATTGATAATTTTGTGCGATTTAATTTTTCTCTCATATTTGTGCCTTTGTGTCTTAGTGGCGAAAAGCAATACGGTCTTTAATGTTCACCGAGTATTTATGATTTGATCTCGATCCGTTTGATATCTCCCGCCAGCATGAAGAGGGAGAAGACGCCGAGAGGAACGATGACTGCGCCCATCATAAAGAACGGACCCCAGTTTCCGCCGGTGGTCAGCCACGGCACGAACCACATCGTAACCAACACTCCAAGCGCCGCACTCATACCGCCCATTCCGGCAAGCGAACCGACCGATTTACCGGTGAGAAAATCACTCGGCAGCGTCTGAATGTTATTCATGGAGAATTGATATCCGAACAGGATCACCGCCATCAGCAGAACGGCAACGAGAGGTGAACCGGCATATGCACTCGCGACCAATGCCGGGAAACAGATGATATTCCCGATAGCGATCGCTGTTTTCCGTGCTTTGCTTGTGGTGTATCCGCGCTTCATCAGGAAACCGGAGAACCATCCTCCGATAAAACTCCCTGCCGCTGCGCCCACGTACGGAACCCATGCAAAATATCCGATCTGTTTCACATCGAACTTGAATGTCTCATACAGATAGAACGGCAGCCAGTTGATGAACATCCACCAGATAGGATCAAGGAAGAATCGCGATGCGATAACAGACCAAGATTGTTTGTACCGAAGAAGTTCGGACCAGCCGAGCACTCGTTCCGGTGCAGCGTTCGCCGCAACAGGGACCTGCTGACCTTTTAGAATATATTCACGTTCCTCTTCCGTCATCCATGGATGGTCTTTCGGAAGTTTCTTGTTAATGATCAGCCACGGAATGAGCCAGAGCAGACTGAATGTTGCGATGATCGGGAACGTTGCTCGCCATCCAAATGTAAGATAGAAGAAGGCAATCAGTGGCGCCGAAATAACTGCTCCAATCGATGCACCCGCATTGAAGATTCCCTGCGCAAGCGCACGTTCTTTGATCGGGAACCATTCTGCGTTCGATTTCGTCGCCCCGGGCCAGTTTCCTGCCTCGCCGAAACCAAGCGATGCACGTAATGCACTGAACGATGTCATGCTAGCGGAAAAGCCGTGCATGGCTGAAGAGAACGACCAGATAACAATCGACATCACAAAACCGCGACGTGTGCCGATCTTATCATAGATCCGTCCTGAGACCATCTGACTGATCGCATATCCGATCATGAAAAAAGTCAGGATGTATTTCAGGTTCTCTTTCGCTTCCTGATCCGTTAATCCCAGATCCTTATAGATGGAAGGCCACATGATCGCCAGCGCATTCCGGTCGATGTAATTTATCACCGTAACCGTTGCAATAAGCGAGATGATGACCCAGCGGAGTCCTTTCACTTTTGTCATTTACGCACCCGCTTCTTCCATCGGCTTCACACTCTTCGGGATAAAATCCTCGCGCATCGGTGTGAAGAAATCGATCAGGATGCTGTCTTCCAATGCGACCACTCCGTGAACTACGTTGGTCGGGATATAATAGAAGTCCCCCGCTTTTTGATGGGTCGTCTTCCCGTCGATCGTCACATCGAACGAACCGGTCTGGAGATAGGAGATCTGCAGATGCGGATGAGAATGAAGTGTTCCGACCGCTCCCTTTTTGAATTCTACATACACAGCCATCAGTTGATCGCCGTATGCCATCACTTTGCGGCGGATACCTTCGGCGGGATTCTCCCATGCGATACTTGAAAAATCGATGAAGAGTTGCTCTTTTTGCACAAACATGGTGTTTTTCTCCTTATTAGAGTTTTTGGATTGAGGCTTTTCCTGTCCACGAATATTCAACGCCGTTGATATTCATGATGTGCCGAATGTTGTCTGCTGCTGTTCCGTTTGCGATCATCACGATCCACGACGGAGCGGAACTCCGTTCCACCTTCACAACCGTTCCTTGCTCGTTCGAGGCAAGGACGGTAATATGTGTTACTGAACTTGATGCTTCGCGAGAGATCTCGATCGTTCCATCCCACAGGCCGTGCGGTTCGATAATGGATGCGAACACAGCCGATGTTCCTTTTTTACGGAGGATCACTGCCGGTTCTCTACGGAGATTGATGTTCGGATCATTCGCACCGATTCGTGCATAGTAGACTGTTGTCTGCGAATCGGCTGCACTGCTGACGGAATAATACCGCTTCCCGGAGAGCCAGCTGAACTGCATCATACCGTCCGCCGTTCCTTCTGCTTCTTTCCATAGGAATTGGTATCCATTCGCTTTACCCAGCGGCGATTGCTTGTCCGTGAATGAATTCATTAGTGTGTTACCAAAGATGAATTGCCCAGAATAATAGAACGGCAGATCGTACGTATGGTTCGATTTCCCGTCTACGCGGAACAGATCGATGATCACCGGTTTTGATAATGCCGGATCGTTCACCATCAGCACCGTCCGTTTCATCAACACATCGGGATATGCACTGCTGCATGTCGCGCTCATGATCTGGAGATTCTTATCTGTTGCGGAGAAATACTCTCTGTCTGCGTGATTCTTTTCAGAAATGTCGAATTTACCTTCGTAGTGGGACTGTTCATCCACCGTCACAGTATTGTGCGCGATGGTCTGCATAGCGAATGCTTTTGTCTCGGGCAGATATCGTCCGCCGAATTTCGGTTCCACATTAATGAACCGTGCCGCGCCATAATCCTGCAGCTGCTCTCGTCCCTGATCGTAGAACAGGAATGTCAGTTTATCATAATGACCATGGGAAAGTCCGTGTCCTGTATATTTCATCAAGGCAAGCATCTGATCATCGTTCGAACCATATCGCAGCACTCCAAGTCCGCCTTCAGTTCCATCCGCACCGTCTCGAAGTTCAAAACTGGAATACGGGAACGGTGCGATATTTTTTACGATGGAAAGAGCCTTTGCCACTTCCACTCCGCCGCCAGTGAGAGTTACGATATTTTGTGCTTTCGCAATTGACAGGAGCGACGGATCATTCCTGAATTTCTTATAGGACAGGTCGAGTGCCAGGATCACTTCTGGAGCAGAATATGTTTTTTCTTTCAGCGCATCGTTGATCGGCAGGAATTGTCCCGTCGTATACGTCAGTTGCAGCATCGTATAGAATGCTTTCTTCAGGATACCGTCGCGGTATTCGAAGATCTTCAGGTCGGGACGGTTGTTGTCGATGGACTGCGCAAAAACAAAGAACGGCATGATCGCATACCGAATGTAGTATGGTCCTTCAGTGAAATATCCGTCCGGTGAGAAGAGCAGTTCCAGCTGATTGAGGAAGCCCCCCTGTTTGTTCTTTTTTGTCCCGTAGAGAGCCATGGAGACCATGTCCGTGTCACGTAGTGCGAAGCCAGTCATTCCGACTGCTGCGGACATCCAGGTGCCATGATTGTGAATGCGGTTCAGGATAAAACTCTGGTCCACCGAAAAGAATTTCACCATCGGCCGGAACAGATTCTCTTCGATCGTTTTCCTGTCGGCCGAGGGGATCCAGTCATACACGCAATCGTATGCCTGAATGGTGTTTACCAGCCAGACGGATTCGTTGAGTGACTGCCAGAATAATTTTCCGGGAGAATCGCTCGCAGCAGCGGGATGAATTCCAAGTGTCGGATAGAGCGCAGCATATTTCAACAGCATCTCTTTGATGAACCGTGCATATTTTTCCTGTTTCGTCACCTGATACAGGATCCCCGCTGCAACCATTTCATTATAATTCTGTTTGTGGCGTTCGTGCGTATAACCACCCGCATCTTTCGGGACAGGAACGTCCATCGGTGCGGCAAGAGCTGCATCCATCTTCATACGCGCATCGTTATACGCACTGTCGAACAGCGGATACTTTCCGACCGCTATTTTGATCGACGCAATATCCTTGGCATCCACGAGCATGGACGGACGGGGCTGTGCTGTACACATTGATGAAAGCACAAAGAAGAATGCAACTGAAATAATGATCTTCAATATTGTCATTTCGAGTCCCGATGGTTTTGATCGAATGGAGCTTACTGCATTCGAATATCGTAAGAAGAAGGCGCGGAAATCTGACCCGATATACAGATTTCTTGCTCCTCCTTCAAATGATGACCAAATGCGGGACTCGAAATGACAAGAAGAATTATGTTTTAAGACGATAGTTTTCATTGAAGTGATTGATTATGCGAAGAAAAGTCCGCCGTTGATTTGAATAGTTTCACCGTTGATGAATGATGAACGGTCGGAACACAGGAATGCCACCAGATCGGCCACTTCGTACGCTTCTCCTTCACGTCCCAGAGGAGTCATACCGGCAACTTTTTGACGTACTTCCGGCTTGGTGAACGTATTGTGGAATGTGGTATTGATCATTCCGGGAGAGACGGCGTTCACACGGACTTTCTTCGGGGCAAGTTCTTTTGCAAGTCCGCGCGTAAAAGTGAGCACTCCTGCTTTTGCAGAAGCATAAGCGATCGCACCCGGTCCGCCGCCGTCGTGCACCGCCTGCGTGGAGAAGTTGACGATCGCACCGCCGTCATTCAGTTGCGGGATGACCGCTTTGGTTGCAAAGAAAACACTCTTCAGATTCACATTCATCACGGCATCCCAGAACGATTCTTCCATATCAACGATCTGATGTCGTCCCATCAATCCGCCGGCAACGTTCACAAGAATGTCGATCTTGCCGCCGAATACTTTTTGACCTTCAGACACCAGCCGCTGCGCATCAACAAACTTCGTCATATCTCCCTGGACAGCTGTCGCTTTCCCGCCGGCCGCGGTGATGGTTGTTACTGTTTCTTTTGCATCCGCTTCATTGTCATAAAAATTGATGATAACGTTGGCCCCCATTGCCGCAAGTTTCAATGACACCTGTCTTCCGATATCGCGTGCGCCGCCGGTGACGATCGCTGTCTTATTTGCTAATTCGCTCATGCTGATTCCTTCAGTGTTGGATGGTGATGAAATAAATATTAACGATCATTTGAGTGAGAGATATTCTCACTAGAATTCGTATCCCAATTCGAACAGCAGTGTATGGGTCTTCAGTGAATTGTAATTCAAATTCGATTCCCAAACATCCACAAATTCCGTCACTCCGTATTCATACGCCACGTCGATCTTCACCGAAGATACTTTCACGCCAAGACCAAGTGTATACACTGCACCGCGCACAGGATCATTCAAAATAGCGGCGCCCGTCGGTGCAAACGTCATAACGTTCTCTCGATATCCGGCACGAAGTGCGATCCATTTCACCGGCGTATATTCAATTCCGGCACGCAATACTGAACTGTTGAGCCAGGAATTAAATGATGTGTCCGCCGCCGAGTATTTCGTCTCGGCATACGAGCGGATGGAATAATCGAGTCCGATCAGCACTTTTCCGCTGGGACGGATCGAGAGTCCGAAGGAATACTGAAGCGGAACGGAGATCTTATCCTTCCCGCTTTTTGTAACGATCGTGGAACTTGATGCCGTGTCGTTCTGAACAGTCTGCTTCCATTCACGCGTGATCTCCAATGGTGTCACAACAACTGCACTCGCCGTGAAGGTCTCATTATGATAGGAGAACGCTGCCGTTCCGTTCATTCCGGAATAGTCCGATGTTCCTTTGGTGGTGACGTGGTGATAGATGGAATCATTCCTCATCACATTGAATCCGCTGCTCCCGTTCGTCTTCAGGATGAACAGACCGCGGTCCGTCCGTTTCTGAAGATCATCCGACGTCCCGTTATAGAGCGCTGCGGAAAGTCCAAGCGTAACATTCTCCATCAGATCGACCGCGCCGCCGAACGCATACTGCATCACCGAACCGGTGCGCTCACGAGAGAACTGATACCATTGCACTTTCAGCGAATCGCCGACTCTCGGACGAACGATCGGATAGGGACGATACTGCCCGAGATTTGGATCGAGCACGTTGTTGTTCCGGAAATAATTGTCAAGTGAGATCGCTTCGGTCATACCTGCGCTGATGTTCCATTTTGTATCGAATAAGTCGAACGGCAGACTGACGGCGACGTTCACCGGTGCGACTCGGTCCTTATTCTCTTTCCAATCAGGCGAGATCCGGTCATATGCGCGAGCAAGTCTTTGCGGAAGAGTATCGATCACATTCAGAATCGTCCCTTCGATCACCAGGCTCAGTTCGGCAAAATATTCATTCGGATGCCATTCCTGACGCTGCGAATATCCGGATAAGACCGTCGAACCGCCGACCTGCACGTTCAGTGATTTTACTTTTGTGAGCAGGGCCGGATTGGAAAATATTGCATTCGCATCGCCGCCGGTTGCAAGGACGCTTCCGCCCATACCCCGCGCACGAGTTCCCGTCAACGAGAATTGGTCGAGTCCCTGTATCCTCAGAGGATTTCCTGCATCTTGTGCGAGGATTGGAACAGTATTGATGATGAGACAGAGTGTGATAAAAAGCCTGATCGATTTCATTTGAATTGTACTCCTACGCTGATACGGTGGACATTCCCGAGATAGGTGCCCATGCTGCCGTAACTATAATCGACATTCAAGAACAGTCCCGGGACTTCAGTTTTGATGCCGCCGCCGAACGTCACTCCTTCATTGTCGTAATTGTATTTATATCCTGTACGCAGACAAAACAGATCCATGAATCCGTATTCCACGCCAAAATGCATCTGCTGATCGTAATCGTTCGGCTGAAGGATCTCGTAGGACAATGTAAGTCTGCTCTGTTCGTCGTTGATGAAGAGCGCATCCTTTCCCATCAGATTGCCGCAGATGCCGAGCCGGAACTGCAGCGGTGCGGGATAATCTTCCACCGCAAATTTCACTTGTGAACCGAAGTTCTGTACGGATGCGCCGATCTGCACGGAACGGTATCCCGTATTGTAGCGCATACCGAAGTCGAACAGAAATACTTTTGCAGTGGAATTATATTTCTCGACAACCGCCCCGGCCTTATTTTCCAGCGGCGCATCCGCTGTGCCGCCGTCCCACAATGTTTCTGTTGCATACTTCAACGAAAGACCGGTAGAAAAATGATCGGTCAGTTTGCTGGCATACGAAACACCGACCAGAACCGAGAGCGGAGTGAATGTATTGCCGGTCAATCCGGGATTGAAATTTCCCGCCGCGTCAAATTTAGTGAAACTCGCTTTGGTCTCCTGAATGGTACCGATATCCGTCATCTGGAACTGTGCACCAAGCACTCCGAACTCGCCGAGATTGATACCGTAGGCAACAGCATCCTGTTTCGTGTCGAAGATCCAGAGCGTGTACGTTGCCGTCATTTCCTGATTTTGGATCGAGGTCAATCCTGCAGGATTCCAATACACGGCATCGACACCGTCAATGAATGCGACTGACGCATCTCCCATGGCAGTGATGCGCGCGCTCGGCATCACTTTCAGGAACTGCATGGAGGTCGTTCCGACTTTTTTTTGTGCAACAGCAGTCATCGTTACCATGCACGCGATGAACACCGTTATGATCGTCCGTAATTTCATAGTGTAGTTCCCTTATCGAATGACCACGAATTTGCCGTTGGTCGTTTTGCCATCGGGCGTGCTCACGACGAAGAAATAAATGCCCGGTGCAATTTTTTGATTGTTCCGTGTTATCTGATACCAGTCATGCGAGTTGCTGTCCTCATTGTGTTCCAATGTCTCCACCATCTGTCCGGAATACGAATAGATGCGGATGGTGCAGAGGGACGGAAGATTGAAGAAGGTGATCTTTGAATTCACATCCGCTGTTGCCGAACTTCCCTCGAATCCCGAACGGATGACGAATGGATTCGGCACCACATGCACGGTACCGAGGGTCTTTTCCGCGCCGAGATATGTCTTGAACGAAACGGCATTGGAACGTGAATTCCGCACATCGTTCTGATGGACGGTCACGACTGAATAAAAGAATGATTCACTCACCTTCGTTGTGCTGTCGATGACCGAATAATTTCCCCCGGAAGAATAGCGGGGATCATTGATGGCAACACTGTCTATTCTCGTCCAGGGTCCGAGCGAATTTCCGGAGCGGTATACTTCAAAATTCCGTAACGGCGAGATCAATCTCGACGATGTGAACGATTCGACACTGTTCTTCCAGCTGATCACATTCTGTGCTTTACTGTTACTGCGGATTTCCATAACAGGATTCGGCACGAGCACAGGAAATTTATACACGCCTCGATCGGGTGAACGTTCCGGCCAATATGCTACAGAATCATGGTCCGCGAACGGTGTTCCGGTATAAGCTTCGATCGCACGGTCAGCCACTTCGCGCACGGTGACGGTATTAGAATTGATATACTGTGGGAGCGCATAGTTCGAAAGATATCTGCTGCCGTAGGTGATTCCGTTGATGTTGATGGTATCGGACCAGTTCGGTACCAGATTGAATGCCGCAAGACTCGCATCTTCACCGCAGTTCTGTCCGCAGCTTCCCCCTTCGTCCTTTAATCCTGCGACTGTTTCTTCTTTTCTCGCTGCACCGTAGCCTGCAACTTCGGCTACTGCAAAACGAACCTTCTGTCCGAAGGCGATGGTGTACGGACCGAATGCGAGCATGCGTCCGACACCGAAATACTGGCTCTGACGGATATTGATACTTCCGCGTCCGATCCAGTCCGGACCGAATAGTGAATTTCTATACGGATTGTTCTTGCGCGCTTGCGCAATGTCGATGTACGGCTGCATCTTGGAGATACGCATGTTTGATGTTTCAATTCTGTTCAGATAAGGCTGTTTGATATGCCCGTTCAGATCCCACACATTGGCTGCATCTGAACTGTTGATCTGTATCTGTGTCTCACCGAGTTTCGCAAGATGCGTCGTATCAAAATAGAGCGGCATGAAACCGACCGCCTGCGGTGATAATAATCCTCCGCCGTTCACCTGATTCACGGACCAGTCGCTGAAGAATTTGATATCCGGTTTTCCGTCCCTGTCCAGTGCATAGTTCAGCCACCGGTTACGGTCGAAGCGTGCACGAAGATCGTGGTTCTCATAATCGGTGTAGTTCCACCGATTGTAGTTTCGTTCATACCCGAACATGGAGGGTGTCAGACCGTACGTAAAAGCAATGAGCACATCCTTCAGGTCGACTGTAGATTCGATCGTAGCAGGATTTCCGTCACGATTCCCCGTGTTCTCCAATTCGTATTCATAGATGATGAAATCATCATAATCCGGCAGACTCCATGCGCGGCTCGTGCGTGTAATGGTCAATCCAATCGGCGTCGCCCACTTGGAAGTGATGATCTCTTCCGCTTCGTCGGGATTGTATGTTGGATTGAGCTGACCGTTGCTCAGCACCGGATAATTCTCAACGCGTTTCAGTTCCAGCGGAAAACTATAGGTGCCGAACACTACTTCGGAGATGTTCGATCCTGCTCCGCCGCAGAATGCATACCGCCGCGCATTCGTGTCCGATGTCGTTGCGCCGATCTGGATACCGCCGCCGAACGAATTATACTGTCCGTTGTACGCAACACCGTCCACGATCGTTCCGGAATTTCCGGGCCATTCGAAGGAAGGAATCCCTTTCACGCTTCCGGTCGCCGCCTGATCGTATCCTCTTCCCAACTCACCGGTATTGAAGACCGTTTGGTGCAGTGTGCCGCGATGATGTGTAACATAATCGCGGGACTGGGCCGGGACGTTGTTTGCCGCCGTCATCATCATCGCGATTGTTAAAAGTAGTTTAACTCGGTTCATAGAGAATGATTCCTTAAAAATTGATGGTCATGCCGACGTAGATCTCGCGCGGACGGTTCGAATAGAGCAGGAACGTCTGATCGACGAGGAACGGCGCATACGCGGAGAAGTATCGGAGATTCGCCGGATTCGTATCGTAAATATCCGCATTGTTATTCGCCACAGTCGGGGACGAACCGGTCGTTGAAGCACTTTGGAAGACGGTGTTATAAGAATAGATCTTTTGATCGAACAGATTGAACACTTCCACATAGAATGTCGTGCTCGATCCAAACAGCTTGTTGATCTTCTTGCTGAATTTCAAGTCGGTATTATATTCGGACGGTGTGCGGCGCTGATTCACCAATCCGTGATCGAGATTCGAAGTGTACGGCCGGCCGCTGCGGGCAAACGCCTTCATAGAAAAGGTCATTTGTTCCAATGGATAAATATCAAACAGATCGAATCCCCAATCATCAGGCGTAGCCGCGGCAAGAGTCAGCACAACATTATGCGTTCTGTCGAAATCCAACGTGACATCTTTTGCATTCGGAAGTTCAGCGGAGGGAGTATTGGGATCGGGCTGCAGAATGGAACGCGGTACAGTATTGAACGGCGTACTGTTGCTTCCCGTTGCAACGCTGTACGTGTAGGATGCTTTTCCTGTGAACATTCCCTGTCGGTTCGTCAACGTTAGATGGAATCCCCGAATGTCGGCATAATCACGATTGACGAATGTTCTGTATCCCGGATCGGCCGGCTTCACGGTAAAAATAGCCTGCTGGATAAGATTCTTCACATCCTTATAATAGCCGCTCACATCAAGTGTGAATCCTTCGCCGAGTCCCTGTGTCAAACCGACATCATAACTCTGCGTGTACTCCGGTTTCAAATTCGGATTGCCGAGTTGAAGAACGCGTGAATCGCTTGGACGGACCTGCGAGAAGAGCACCCGGTTGAAGGAGGGACGTTGAACAAATGTTCCGTAATTCAGATGGAACACTGTGGTGATCGATACCGGAAACGAAATTCCAACGCGGGGCTGCAGACGGCCGATCGTCGGTGTCTTCAGTTTTGGTCCTGCAGTCGTTGATGCAACGGGTGAATAATAGTCGGGTGAGTATTCATCATTCGGATTGAAGAGATCGAAGCGGAGACCGACATTCGCGATCATTCCCTCGAATTCCATTTTGTCCTGCACGAACAGTCCCAATTCGAACGGCTTAGCTGCATAAATCTCATCCTGCTCGGAACCGGCATTGGAAAGACCTGTGCGGTTGTTCACATCAATGTTATAGACATTATACTGAACACCGGCAAGAAGCATATGGGCCTGATCCAATTGACTTGTAATGGAACCGTCGAAGGTGATCGTTCCGGTCTTCTCCGAACGGAAATCATTGTCCATCTGTCCCGTACTGAACTTGTCCTGGATATTATAGTAGGGCCACGCCGAGACGTTCTGATCGTCCGTAATGAATCGGTTCGGATCTGCAATGCGCACACCGTCCACATAATTTGTCCGGACCTGATTCAGTTTTAGTTCATAGAATGTGGAATTGGAAAGTGCGTGTGCAAAGCGGACACCAAGCTGCAAGTCATCCTCATTCGATAATGCAAGTCCGATCTCTCTGTCCCACAGCCAGCGCTGGAACGAGGTATAGCTGAAACTGTTCAATCCTGTGATGAGATGTTCTTTCTTGTTCGTATACGCGCCGCTGAAACGGAGCGTCATTCCGCTGCCGATGTCATAGACAATATTACCGAGTATCTGACGTTTAATGTCCGGTTCCGCCGTAGGGATGACAAGCCATTCGGTCTGCACGAAAGAAGCAAGGAACATGCGGATATCCTCGGTCAACGGACCGCCGATGTTAAAGTCCACGGAATAATCGATCAGGTCATTATATTTTTTGTTCACATCACGCCGTGCTTGTCTCCAAAGCTGATACGCAAGCTGCGATGCCTGCGTTGAATCTTTAAAACGGTTACCGAAAGAACCTCCGATTCCGCTATAATAGACACTGCCGCTCGTACCGCCCGCGGAGAGGTCCGCCCCCTTCCATCCTTCCGGCGAACTGAGGATCTTCAGATACGGATTGGCATTCTCATCGAACACGCTCGCTCCGAAATGTTTGTAACCCGGAGTCCTTGTCCGCAATTCTGCACGGCCTGCCCACTTGTCTGCTCTTCCTTCTTTCATCGAGATATTTACGACTCCCGATTGCGCGTTGCCGTACTGCGCGCTGAATCCGCTGGTGATCACTTCCACTTCTTCCACTGCGCTCATGATGGGAGCGAATGCTGCGCCGCTCGTGAGAGGATTGACGATTCCCATTCCTGCCAGTGTATATAATTCTTCACCGTCACGGCCGCCGCGGAAATGTCCATCCACCACATCTGATGTAAGCGAGAGAACATTCGACAGATCGATCACACCGGGAGAGATAAGCACTTCCTCTGCGCGGATCACTTCGCTGGTGGATGTCTTTTCTTTCTGCACATCCGGACGCTCTGCGGTGACGATCACTTCTTTTTCTTCTACCACCGTTTCATTCAAATTGAAATCAGTTGTCGTGGTCCTGCTTTGATTCACGATCACTCCCTGCTGCGTCACTGTTCCGAAACCGACCATCGATGCAGAGACGGAATAGACACCCGGTTCAATGTTCAGAATGAAATAGAATCCTTCCATATCTGTGATGGCGCCGAGTTTGCTCCCTTTGATCACGACGTTCAATCCGGGGATCCCCTCTTTTGTTTTACTGTCGGTCACGCGGCCGGAGATCTTTCCGGTATTTTGGGAGAGAAGCAGTGTGAATGATAAGAACCAAAGGATGATTAATTTTTTCATGTTCGTTACTCGTTGATAAATTTTCTTTGGGTGTTCGCAGCGACGTGGACTGCGGCCGGAAAAATTTTCGATAATGGATTGTTGCTGAGGAATACTTCCGTTGAAATCGCTGAGGAGCTATTTTCTTTTTGAGTGAAACGGGCGAGAGAGCCGCTGAACTGGAATGGAACGTGGAATGATTGCTGAAATACATTGACTGAATCCGAGATCATCCGCCGGCGAAATGATTGACATCCGGCTTGTCGCTGGAGCAGGGACATGATCTCCCGGATATTTATTTCAGCACGACCGTTCATTTGGCGCACCGTAAGGTTTTCATACTATTTTGTCTAAATTTGATGGACATCACATATCATACAGGTTAGTGCAAAAAAAATAATTAACTCTTGGAGGATTGGGCTTTCAACATAACTCTAATATGTTCTTCCGCGATTGCAAGGTGCTGATTCATCATTACCCTTGCTTCCACAGGATCTCCTTTGATGATCTCAGCAGCGATCTTACTATGCCATTCAATTGCAGATTCCTGAGCATGGTCGTTCGTTGCATACACTGACTTCTTGATCTCCGGCATCAACCGGTGGATCGGTTCAAGGATCAGCGGCACGACCTGATTCTTAGAAGCGTATGCGATCTGCATATGGAATTCCATATCCAGTTTTGCCAGACCATCAGATTCCCCGTTATAGTTTCTCAGTCGGAGAAGATTGTCGTTCAGTTTATCAATATCGTCTTGATTCCGGTTAACCGCGGCAAACGCAGCAATCGAAGGTTCAATGATCTGCCGCGCATGGATCACGTCCAACGCATAATTGTGTTCAACTTTGAATTTCAGATACTGATGAAGAGGACCGGAAACCGTGTCCGCCGAAAGATCCTTCACAAAAATTCCACGCCCCTTTTCAATGCGGATCATTCCTTTTGCCCCGACGATCCTGAGCGCTTCGCGGATAGCTGTCCGGCTGACCCCAAATTGGCTTGCAAGTTCAGCTTCTGAAGGGAGTTTGTTCCCTTTGGTGATCTTTTTTGTTTGAATTGCTTCTTCGATCAGATTTGCGATCTTTTTGCTGAGCAATTCTCTGTTTTCAACTGGAGCGAAAATAGTGGGCCTGTTTTGTGTTTTCTTTTACAGTGACTTAAAACTGTAACTTGTCATTCAGGTTTGAACGGGATAATTTTACTATTTCTTTTTT
>CAIVNT010000632.1 GCA_903907305.1 uncultured Ignavibacteriota bacterium | reverse complement strand
TTTCCAGTTCGGCAGAGGTTTTTAATAGACCGAAGAATAGTCACATTGAAGGACGCATCGACAGTAGTAATGCTTTCATATAACTCCGAGACGGAGTCGAAGTGTCCGTAAAAAAGAATTAATACGTTTAGACTTTTAATCAATTCAATTCCCACAATCTATAAGAGGTAGTCGTGAAAAAGTTTCTCTTTACAGCACTCGTATTCACAACAGCATTGTTCGCACAGCAGTCCGTCCAGAAGATCGGCTATGTCAATTCAGAAACGATCATCAAAGAATTGCCCGAAGCAAAAGACTCACAGGCAAAACTGGAATCTATCCTGAAAGGCTGGCAGGACGAGATCGAGAAAAAAGGCGCAGCACTTCAGGCAAAATATGAAGAATACCAGAAACAGTCGAATATGCTGAATGAATCATCAAAACAGGCGAAACAAAAAGAACTGGTTGATGAAGAACAGAAATTGAATCAGTATCGTCAGGAAAAGCAGCAGGAACTGAAAGTACAGCAGGAAAAGATCATGAAGCCGATCCAGGAAAAAGTATTCAAAGCGATCGCAACAATTGCGAAAGAACAGAAACTTGCTTTCGTGTTGGATCGTGCAACCGAAGTCCCCGTGCTGTATGCTGATCCTCAGTACGATTACACTTACAAAGTGCTGGATATGTTGAAACGCGGCGGAAAGTAATTTTCTGCTTCCAACGGTTCCAATTCGGTAAAGGAGAGCAACGGAGCATTTTGATAAGAGATCAAATTTTAGACTGACTTCGGAACAACAATCACAAGGATCATTATGAAAAGAATCTCTTTGCTCTTCTCGCTTTTCCTCTTTGCCGCTCTCGCATCGGCGCAGACAAAGATCGCATTCATCAATTCTGCAACCGTCATGGAACAATTGCCGGAGGCGCAGGATGCCCAGAAACAGATCGATGGACTCGCTCAGCAGTGGCAGACCGAACTGAATCAGATGGCGGCAGATATGCAGAAGAAGGTGGATGATTACGATAAACGCAAACTGATCATGTCCGACAAGCGCAGGGCGGAAGTAGAGAAAGATCTGCAGGAGATGGACAAGAAGATCATCGACTTCCGGAATACAAAGTTCGGTACAAGCGGTGAGATGTTCACCAAACAGAATGAACTGATGAAGCCGATCCAGGAGAAGATCTTCAAAGCAGTGAAGGATGTGGCGGATGAGGAATCATACGATTATGTAGTGGACCGGAGCAGTTCAACGATGTTGCTGTTCGCCAATGCAAAACACGATCTGACCCAAAAGGTCATCGCCAAATTACTTCAAAAATAAATCAACGAGTCCCGGTAATGCGGGACTCGTTTTTGTTTTTATGATCACAGTCAATCACATAGCGGCAATGCTCGAAGGAGAAGTTATCGGGGACGGTGCCCTTCCCATTACCGGCATATCAAAAGTGGAAGAAGCTCAGCCGGGTATGCTCTCCTTCATCGCGAACCCGAAATACGAAAAATTTGCCGAAACGACTAACGCGTCCTGCGTGCTGGTGAGCCGTTCATTCGATCCTTCCAAATTTTCACGCGTTCCTCCCGCGCTCATCAAACTGGATGATCCCTACGCTTCGTTCGTTATTGCGATCCAAAAATTTATGCCGGTAAAACCGGATATGGATCCGGGTGTCGATCCCTCCGCAGTGATCCATCCAACAGCAGTGATCGGAAAGCAATGTACCATTGGAGCGTATACAGTGATCGGCAGGAATACGACCATTGGTGACAATGCCGTGATCCATCCGCACGTGGTGATCGGACGAGATGTAAAGATCGGCAATGATTGTCTCTTCTATCCTCAGGTCACTATCCGCGAAGAATGCATCGTCGGCAATCGCGTGATCATTCAGCCCGGTGCTGTGATCGGGGGGGACGGATTCGGATTTGCGCCAAAGAAAGACGGCTCCTATCAAAAGATACCGCAGATTGGGATCGTTGTGATCGAGGATGACGTGGAGATCCAGGCGAATACGTGTGTGGACCGTGCAACGCTCGGCGAGACCCGCGTGAATCGCGGAGCGAAACTTGATAATCTTGTTCAGGTTGCGCATAATGTGACCATCGGTGAACATTCCGTACTGGCCGGCGGAACGGGGGTTGCCGGGAGCACGAAGATCGGCAAACATAATATGATCGGCGGACATGTTGCAGTGACAGGACATGTCTTTACAGCGGATGATGTGAAGATCGGCGGCGGTTCCATAGCCACTCGTAATCTGGATAAAGAGGGCGAGACGTATTCGGGATATCCTGCAAAAGAAGCGGTGAAGTGGC
>CAIVNT010000631.1 GCA_903907305.1 uncultured Ignavibacteriota bacterium | reverse complement strand
GAACGCAAAAACTCCGAACAAGCATTACGTCAAGCACAGAAATTAGAAAGCATCGGCACGCTTGCAGGCGGCATCGCCCACGACTTTAATAATCTGATGAATGCTGTCTTGGGGCAAACGGGTTTGGCCCTTCATAAACTTCCGAAAGAAAGTCCAGCAGTAGACCATATCACAAAAGCCATTAAAGCCTCCGAGCGAGTTGCCGATCTTACTAAACAACTTCTTGCTTATTCCGGTAAAGGGAAGTTTATCATCAATGAGATTGATCTCAATACGTTGGTAAAAGAAAATATCGCAATGCTCGAAGTATCAATTCCGAAGATCATCAAATTGCGATATGAACTTGGATCACCATCGCCTCATATCAAGGGTGATATCAGTCAGATACAACAAGTGATCATGAATCTGATCATCAACTCAGGGGAGGCAATGGATCCGAATCCCGGAACCATCATAGTGCACACAGACAGGATTGAGATTTCAAAAGAGACCAATGAATATTCTAAGTATACCAGTGCTCCACTTTCAGCAGGCAGTTATGCAGTGCTGAAGGTGAAAGATAGCGGTAGCGGTATTAGTGAAGAAACACTCACGCGCATCTTCGATCCGTTCTTTACAACGAAGTTTACGGGGCGAGGACTCGGTCTTGCCGCAGTTCTGGGAATTATCAAAGGACATAATGGTGGCTTACGTATCGAAAGTGAAGTGGGGAGAGGAACGACGTTTGAGATTGTATTCCCGTTAATTGCTCCTCCCAAGACGACCGATGTTTCGGAGAAGGAAAAATTATCAGTAGTGAATGGAGAAGGTAAAACGATATTGGTCATTGATGACGAAGCCTCGATAATCGAATTGCTTGAAGATGTTTTGCCTGAGGCTAACTTCAAAATAATCGGCGCATTAGATCCGTTGAAAGGAATCGAGATCTACCGGAGGGATCATAAAAATATATCATTGGTTGTTCTAGATTATTCGATGCCACATATGGATGGCAAGGCAACATTTAAGGAACTCATAAAGATCGATAAAAATGTAAAGGTTCTTCTTTGTTCCGGATATTCCGAAGAAGAAACAATGTCGGTATTTGGAATAGATCGCCCGACAGGATATTTCCAAAAACCATACAACACAAAAGATCTTGTGCTGCGGGTGGCAGAGATTGTTTCGAAAGAGAGTTGATTCAAAAATCCTTACGTATAAAAATCGGACCAATAGATGTCACCCATATGACCTCAAGCCGGTCCACCTCATACATTGATATAAGCGCGGGGAACGGTTGAAGCAGGATCGATGAACTCGAAAAAAAGAGCGGGGAACAGAATGTGGCGAACGATAATCGTTCAAAGCTGAGTCAGTCAGTATCGATAGAATCATCAGAAAAAATCATTCGGGACTTCATGGTTCATTTTGAGGATAGATTGCCCAAAGTATCCATCCCGGAGAAACGGGATATGCTTCGTCGGTGTATAGGTCGGATTTTTGTGAACCATGACCGAAAGATCATCAGTTGTTATGTAAGAAAAATCCCTATTGTTAACAGGGAAGTTCTGGACCTGTATTCTGATGGTTTAAAAAGCAAACCGGCGACCTTACGGTCACCGGTTGTCATTGAGAATGTAGCGG
>CAIVNT010000630.1 GCA_903907305.1 uncultured Ignavibacteriota bacterium | reverse complement strand
GATGCTGCGCAGTTTTATTGAGAACAGCGAACTGGGCAAGGTCTTCTACGCAAAAACCGGATGGTTAAAGAAACCTTCATCAGAAGGAACATGGTTCTCGCAAAAAGAGATGTCCGGCGGCGGCGTGATCCTTGATATGGGTATCGTTATGCTCGACCTTGCTTTATGGATGACCGGTTATCCGGAGGTCTCCAGAGTGAACGCGTCAAATTATTCACACAAGACAAAAGTGGAAGATTCTTCGGTCGCATATATTACTATGAAGAACGGTGCGACGATCACCATTGAAGTCAGCTGGAATTTCCATATTGAGAATGAATTATATTATTGCAATATCTACGGTGAACAGGGGAGCGGTAAGATCAATCCGTTGATGATCCATAAAGAAATGCACGGCAGTGTTGTGAATGTTACTCCTGTCAAAACTGATACATCGCAGAATGCTCTTAAGAAATCGTATGAAAATGAATTGAAACATTTCATCGGCGCTGTCCGGGGCATTCACCCGATCATTTCTACGGCTCAGGAAGCAGTACAACGAATGAAAATTATTGATGCGATCTATAAATCCTCCGCCAAAGGGAAAGAAATCACTTTCAAATAGGAAATGTCTAATGTTATTGACGAAGGCATCATGAATGGAGAATCTGTTCGTGAAGCCTTTTTTATTTTTGTTGCTGTGAACTTATGATGAAGAACGATGCATATTGGATGAATCAATGTATTCAACTTGCACGGCACGGAGTGGGAATGGTGAGTCCTAATCCTCTCGTCGGCGCAGTGATCGTAAAGAACGGAGTGAAGATCGGCGAAGGATTTCATGAATGTTTTGGCGCTGCTCATGCGGAAGTCAATGCGATCAATGATGCTCTTTCCCGGAAGAAAACAATAATCGGTTCGACGATCTATGTGAATCTTGAACCGTGTTACCATTTCGGGAAAACCCCACCTTGCGTAGATGCTCTCATCCGTCACGGTATTTCCCGTGTTGTCATCGCTATATCAGACCCGAATCCTCGCGTTTCCGGAAGAGGAATTGAGAAACTCAGGAAAAAGGGTATCTCCGTTAAAAAGGGAATCTTGAAAAATGAATCTGAAAAATTGAATGAAAAATTTCTTCAATCAATCACAGCCAAAAGACCGTTTATCGCTCTGAAGGCTGCACAAACTTCGGATGGATTTATCGCACATGAGAACGGTGATTCAAAATGGATCACCAATGACCGATCCCGTGCACATGTCCATCAGCTGCGGAATGAATATGACGCTGTACTCGTGGGGGCTCAGACTGTCATTCAGGATGATCCTGAACTGACAGTTCGTGCTGTATCCGGAAGGAATCCTATTCGGGTCATTCTTGATGGAAAATTCACTGTTCCAATAGACCGTAAAATCTTTAATCGGGAAAGTGCAACGATCATGTATATCTCGGATGAAGCCGGCGAACGTGAACATGAGAAAATGAGAACATTGACTGCTTTGGGTGTTAACATTGTAGCGATGAAATCTAAAGGCCAGAAATTGAATCTTCGGCGAATTATTGAAGATCTTCACGAGAGAAATATAGGAGCATTACTTATTGAAGGAGGGGCACATATTTATTCCGAGTTTATGAATCGAAAACTGGTTGATAAGCTCTATCTATTTACATCGCCAAAGATATTTCACGTCGGAATTAAAACATTCAATAAAATATCCGTATCTTATAGAAAGAAGCAGGTGGCAGAACAATATTTCCGTAACGACCGCCTTCAGGAATTTCGTATCACATTCCCATGAGAACATTCACCCTAATTCTGTTCGCAATTTCTGTTATGTCTGGACAAACTTCGAAAGATGTTGCCGCTCTGAATGCAAAGATCGATTCCGTAGTCTCAGCGCATTCCGGAAAATACGCGATCGCATTTAAAGATCTCGGATCGACGATGTGTCTCTACCGAAACGAACATGAATCTTTCCATGCTGCCAGCACGATGAAAACCCCTGTGATGATCGAAGTATTTACGCAGGCTGCGTTGAAGAAACTTTCATTACAGGATTCTGTATCAATTACAAATTCTTTCAAAAGCATAATTGACGGCAGTGAATATTCCTTAAGTTTTACCGATGACAGTGATGATGGTATCTATCATCAAATAGGTGAAAAAGCAACGATCAATCATTTACTTTTTAAAATGATCACTGTCAGCAGTAATCTTGCAACGAATATTCTGATCGAACGTGTCGGACCCGAAAATGTTATGAAAACAATGAGAGGAATGAATCTTAAGGATATTCAGGTTCTTCGCGGAGTTGAGGATAGTAAAGCATTCGATGCAGGAAAGAATAACACAACAACGGCATACGACCTTGCTGTTATCTTTGAGGCGATTGCTCGAAAAACAATCATATCAAAAGAAGCCTGTAATTCCATGCTGGATATTCTCAAAGCACAGGAATTCAACGATATGATTCCTGCAAAACTTCCAAAGGAAGTAATTGTGGCACATAAAACAGGTTCCATTACAAATGTACAGCACGATTCGGGGATAATTTATCTCCCGGATGGACGTTCCTACATCCTTGTCGTTCTTTCAAAAGAACTTCACTCCAATGCGGATGGAATCGCTTGTATCGCGGATGTATCTAAAATATTTTATGATTATTTAGTTAAGTGAATTATGTTTACCGGTATTGTTGAAGAAATAGGCACGGTCCGTTTAATAACCATTCACGGTGACGGAATCAATATAGAGATCTCTGCAAAAAAAGTATTAAAGGATCTGAACGTTGATAACAGTATCTGCGTCAACGGGGTTTGCCTGACCGTAGTTCGACGTAAGCAAAGATCATTTCTCATACAGGCTGTAAAAGAAACACTTTCGAAAACGAATCTTTCCCAACTTACACACGGAAGCAAAGTGAATCTTGAACGGTCTGTTACACTGAGTGACCGTTTGGGAGGGCATCTTGTACAGGGACATGTCGATACAGTGGGGACTATCAGTATGGTTGTAAAATTAAAGTCCAGTTGGATGTATCATATAAAGTTTCCTAAAGAGTTTCGCAAATATCTCATTCCTGTCGGTTCTATTACAGTCGATGGCACCAGTTTAACAGTTGCCAGACTATCGAAAGATGTGATGCAAATTGCGATCATTCCATATACATATGAACATACGGTCTTTCATCAATACACGAAGTGGACGAAAGTCAATCTCGAATTCGACATCATCGGCAAATATCTTGAGAGTTTATTACATTACAAATAATGAAAAATATCGGAAAAATATTTTCTTCCTTTTTTAGATCGAAAACTCTTCAACCATTCTTTTGGACGATCGGTATCCTCGCTGTCCTTCTTTTTATTATAGACTCCTTTATTATGCCGTATTATGTGAATAAAGGTGGGACACAGATCGTTCCTAAAGTAGTGGGAATGAAGGAAGAAGAAGCTAAAAAAAAACTTGAATCACTTCATCTTGAACCAAAGAGAGGTGAGATTCGTCAGGATCCATCATATCCTGAAGGATATGTCATTGTTCAGAACCCTGCCCCCGAACAAACAGTAAAATCAGGACGCCGTATCTATCTGACGATCTCAGGGGGTGAACAGGATGTTATTGTTCCCTCTTTACGCGGTCGGTCGATTCGTGACGCAAAATTTGCTCTGGACCGTGCAGCACTGAAGCAGGGGGCAATTCAGTATCAGGTTTCCATAGAATTACCAGAGGGTACAATTGTCACTCAGGATATTTCCGCAGGGAGCAAAGTAAAGAAGAACACCTATATCAGCGTCATAGTAAGTGCAGGTGAATCGATCGATAGCATTTACATTCCTTCTCTTATCGGAAAAACTCTTGGTGATGCTCAGAAAATATTGAAAGAAAAGGGATTACAACCCGGGAATATCACGTATCAGATCAATGATGAACTTCTCCCGAATACTATCATCGATCAGCTTCCGCGTGCCAATGAAGTGGTGACGACACAGAAAAATGTCGATCTTTTTGTCTCACAAGCGCCTGATAAATTCACCAAAAAACCAGATAAAGAATAATATTCATGATAGAACGAAAAGTGTTAATCGCTCCTTCCATTCTTTCCGCAGATTTTGCACATTTGGAAAGTGATATCCAGAGAGCTGAGTCCGCGGGGACTGCGTTATTTCATCTCGATGTTATGGATGGTCACTTCGTTCCAAATATCAGTTTCGGACCCGGTGTAATTCGAACGATCAATTCCATCACGAAACTTCCCCTCGACACCCATTTAATGATCGAATCACCGGACCGTTTTTTGGAACAGTTCCGTGATGCAGGTTCCGACATACTGACCGTGCATGTTGAAGCATGCAGGCATCTTCACAGGACGGTTTCTAGAATTAAAGAATTGGGAATGAAGGCAGGTGTCAGTCTCAATCCTGCCACTCCGCTTTCCCTTATTCATGAGATACTACCATATGTAGATCTGATCCTTATTATGTCGGTCAATCCGGGTTTTGGGGGACAAAAATTCATCGAAACAAGTATTGAAAAGATCACTCATCTTTCAGTTTTGATTAAAGAAAACAATCTCTCCACCATTATTGAAGTAGACGGTGGAATCGATAGCACTACAATTAAACGTGTGATCGATGCCGGTGCTCATTACCTTGTTGCGGGAAATGCTATATTTGGTGATCGGAATATCGAGACAAACTTTAAGCAACTTCATTCTTTAACTTTATAAATCATATGACCTACGCATTAACAAATGTAAAAATTATCACGCCATTCCGCATTGTGGAGAATGGGTCTATTGTTATTTCCGGGAAACAAATTGCAAACATGGGACGTGTTTCCGATGTCCATATCGGACCGGATACTCCTGTCCACGATTTGAAGGGGATGACTGTCACGCCGGGATTTATCGATCTGCTTGTGCACGGCGGAGGCGGAAAAGGATTTGCCGATGACAGTGATGAATCCATCAAGATAATCTCAGATTTTTTCTTTTC
>CAIVNT010000629.1 GCA_903907305.1 uncultured Ignavibacteriota bacterium | reverse complement strand
CGTGACCAGCTTCAAGATTGACAATATGACGGATAGTTTCTTTTCCCCGTTCCTGGTGAAGTCCAAAATTGTTCCATTTCTCTTTCGGAAGTCCAGCAAGAAATTTTAGATTCGCTTTTCGAAGGACGGAATACAACTCAAGCATTTCCTTGACCGAGCTCTTTTGATACTGTGAATTCACCGCCCAATCGTCCTGGTCGAACGGCTGCAGGGGAATTCCGTTCTTCTCCGCAACTGACCGATACCGCCATCCCAGAACCAATTCCGTCTCGGCAAGGTGCGCAATGATCTCGGCAATGGACCAGTGAGACGGCGAAGGTTTTTTATACAGCACTGCTCGGGAAACTCCGTTGATCAGTTTTTCGATCTTCTTTGGTGTCGATTTCAGGATCTTTACCGGATCACCGCCGTCGAGATTTGAAAGTATCCTGGCAGTATACTGCTCTGAAGTTTCCTGCATCGATTCCCTTTTCGATTTATTTTTTGTTATGGAGTCAGCCGATAGATCATACGCGGAAACGGAATTGTTTCGCGCACATGTTCAAGTCCGCAGATCCACGCGACCGTCCGTTCGATACCAAGACCGAATCCTGCATGCGGGACTGAACCGTACCTGCGAAGATCAAGATACCAATCGAACGCCTCCTGCGGAAGATTATGTTCCTTCAGTCTGGCGAGGAGCAGATCGTAATCATCCTCGCGCTGGCTGCCGCCGATGATCTCGCCATATCCTTCCGATGCCAGCACGTCCACTGCAAGCGCCACTTTCGGATTCTCCGGATCGCGTTTCATATAGAACGCCTTCACTTCGGAAGGATACCGATGGACCATGACCGGACGGTCGAATTGTTCAGAGATGACCGTTTCATCCGTCGCACCAAGATCATTTCCCCACTCGAACGGGATATTGTTTTTGTGAAGGATCTCCACCGCTTGATCGTATGTAATGCGGGGAAACGGCCGTTTCACTACTTCCAGTTTTTGGATATTGCGTTCGAGCGTTTTCAGTTCCTGCATTCGGTTCTTCAGCACATTGGTGACAATATGCTCCAAAAATTCTTCAGCCAGATCCATATTATCTGCCAGATCATTGAACGCGACTTCCGGTTCCACCATCCAGAATTCCGTCAAGTGACGGCGTGTCTTCGACTTTTCCGCGCGGAACGTCGGACCGAACACATACACTTTCCCGAGCGCCATTGCTCCCGCTTCACCGTATAATTGTCCGGACTGCGTGAGATATGCTTTTCCAAGATCGAAGTATTCCGTTTCGAACAATGTTGATGTCCCTTCGCACGCCGCAGGAGTAAAGATCGGAGCATCAAGCAGAGTAAAACCTCTATCATCGAAGAATTCTCTGATGGAGCGGATGATCTCATGACGGACCCGCATCACAGCATGCTGACGCGAAGAACGGAGCCAGAGATGACGGCGGTCAGCGAGGAATTCAACACCATGTTCTTTCGGAGTGATGGGATATTCTTTTGCGATGGAAATGATCTCAACATTGGTCACATCCATTTCGAATCCGCCGGGAGCGCGTTGTTCCGCGCGGATCGTTCCGGACATTTTAAAGGATGATTCCTGCGTCAGCTCTCCGGCACGAATAAACAATTCATCGCCGATGACACTCTTCACGGCAACGCCCTGGCAGATTCCTGTGCCGTCGCGCATCAGAAGAAACTTGATCTTTCCGCTCGAGCGGAGATTATATAGCCAACCCTGTAATGTGACATTCTCGCCGACATGTTTTGAAAGATCTTCGATATACACTTTAGTCGCCATAATATTTAATACCAATTCCGTTTATTGTCAGCCCGAGCGGAGTCGAGGGCTGTGCCACCGTTGTATGTCACGCTTCGACTCCGCTCAGCGTGACAGTAATTCTCTCACTACTCTGTAAAAATATACGAAAAGCTTGCTCGTTCTACAAAAACAAAAGCGCAGTTTCTGCTGCGCTTTTCTCTCCGTTTCTCTCATATTCCATAAACTCAGCTCATCGCCAGCATACGGTCGATCGGTTTCCTCGCCCGCTCGAGCAGTTCTGCACTCATCTCGATCTGCGGATGCATATTCTTCATGCACAGATAGAGTTTTTCGAGTGTATTCCTTTTCATGTGAGGACATTCATTACAGGCGCAGTTCGCTTCGGGCGGAAGCGGGAGGAAGGTCTTTCCTGTGGTGCTTTTTTCCATCTGATGGACGATACCGTATTCCGTTCCTACAATAAATTTCTGTTTCGGAGAAGTCTGAACATATTTCAATAACATGCTCGTCGAACCGATGAATTCGGCACGGGCAAGAATATGATCCTCACATTCGGGATGCGCGATCAATTCCGCATCGGGATGCTCCAACTGAAGTCCGATCAGCTTGCGTTCGCTGAACGTTTCGTGGACAATGCAGCTTCCGTTCCACAAAGTCATATTGCGTCCGGTCTTTTTATTGATGAACGCGCCGAGATTCTTATCAGGCGAAAAAAGGATCTTCTGGTCCTTCGGGATCTGGCTGACGATCTTCTCCGCATTGCTCGAGGTGCAGATGATGTCACTCAGTGCCTTCACTTCAGCGCTACAGTTGATATAGGTGATAGCAAGATGATCGGGATGTTCTTCCCGGAATTTCTTGAATTGCGCAGGAGGAGTTCCGTCGGACAATGAGCAGCCTGCCAGCAGATCAGGTAGCAGCACCGGTTTGTGCGGATTCAAAATCTTCGCCGTCTCCGCCATAAAATGAACACCGCAGAAAACGATCACGTCCGCTGTTGTTGATGCTGCTTTGCGGGAAAGTTCAAGACTGTCCCCCACAAAATCCGCGAGATCCTGGATTGGCGATTCCTGATAATAATGCGCCAGGATAATGGCATTCCGTTCTTTCTTTAATTTGAGGATCTCATTTTCGTATTCTTGAAGCGTCATATTTTAAATAAATAATGGCTCTTCTCCCGATCGAGTGGGTAAAATCAGGAGCTATTTTGGTTAAAAATCAGGCAGCATACAGGCAAGGATTTTAAGACGAAGATATTCTTCGTCTCGCAACCCATAAGCCCGTCGCTGGATGACTCTGATCTTGTT
>CAIVNT010000628.1 GCA_903907305.1 uncultured Ignavibacteriota bacterium | reverse complement strand
TATTCCGTAATCCGGTCAATGCCTGTTCAATATGCAGGAATCTTCCGTTTGCAGAAGCGGGTGAGGTTCCGCATGGACTCGAACTACCGTTGATGAATCTCCCTTGAGTGTTCGTTGTTCCGGTGAGAGCTGTCCAATCGGTATCGATATGCCCAAGTTTGAAGGTGAGCACCGGATCGATGACAGAAAGTTTGTCGTGCACCAGGTCGAGATAATCGGTACCGCTCGGTGCGTTGGCTTTTCCGTTTCCCATGATCACATCGGGATCGCCGGTGCTTTTGCCGAATCCGTGATTTTGAATGACGATCATTTGTGCAATAATGGAACTCATTGTCACGGTCGCCTGATACATTGGTCCGTTCACCACATGCGCCTGATCGGACATCTTATAATCGCCGCCGCACACATCTGTCGTTCCGTCGCAGGTCATATTTGTTGTGCTGTTGCACCGATGAGTACCGCTGACGTAGAACGCTCTTGCACCGTTATTATGAAAGATCATGATCCCCTGCTGACCCGTATTGGAGTCATAAAGAGGATGCGGGGATTGAATGAATAATTTACCCCGCTTTGGGGATGGATTGTAGGCGAACGCGCCCCAGTAGTTGGTCCCAGCCGAGATCTTTTCGAGAAGATAATAAATTACATTCGGCGAGGATGAAGTATTTGTGAATTTTACAACACGATAGGAAAATGTTGCAGCGGTATCCTGTGCAGCGGAATAATTTGCGGCGGCGATCTGCTCTATACAGTGTCCCCATGCTGCCAGTTTCAAGGTCGATGGTATCTGATATTTGTTTGAATCTGCTGCGACACCGGTCGGCATTGCATCGATCAAACTGTCGACATGTGTCTCAATATTTCCGCTCATATTGAGTTGAGCGGAGAGCGGAGGAACAAAGAAAACTAACAGCATGAACAGAATATAAAAGCAGGATTTCATTTCATTTTCCTTAACAGCATCTTCACACAGCGGAAAATACATTTCGCGCATCATCAGTTACTTTATCAGAAGCATTCGTTTCACAGTAGAATAATTACCCGCCGTGATCTGATAGAAATAGAGACCGCTGGAGATCGTTGAACCGTCGAACCGGACTGTATATTCGCCGACATCCTTCCATTCATTGACAAGAACTGAGACATTTCTGCCTAATGCATCGAACACATTCAGCGTTACAAAATTTCCTGTAGGGATCATGAACTTAATGGATGTTGAAGGATTGAACGGATTTGGGAAATTTTGATATAGATCGAATTGAGCAGGAAATTTGCCGGCAGACACTTCCACCAACGGACTGTAAGAGAAATGTCCGTCACGATCGATCTGTTTTAAGCGGTAAGCATATTGTGCTACGTCCATATTCCTATCCACAAAAGAATACTCCTGTGGTGTATTGATGGTACCGTTTCCTTCGATGAATCCCAGCACAATCCAATTATCATGTGTCATTTTTTCAACGACATTTGATCTTCGTTCTATTTCAAATCCAAAATTGTTCACCTCGGTTGCCGTCTTCCAAGATAATTCGATATTGCCGGACTTTCTTCGCGCAGTGAATTCCATAATTTCCACGGGGAGCGGAGCGTTAACATCGCTGACGGTCCAATCCGAAAATGATGTTGTGTTGACGGTCAACGAACGAGGATCGGATGCTGAAACATCGGTCGAAGAGCCGACAGCAGACCAGGTTGATCCATTGTATCGCCACGCCTGCGCAAAATTTGTTCCACTAAATATCTTGCTGTTGTCGTCAGTCGATACCCAGGAGAATGTCACATCGCGTCCTCCTGTTGGAGGATTATCCGACGCGATCGTCCACTTCCGTGCGATGCTCTGGTTTGTATTGACCGTCGTTATTCCGGATGAACCTGCGATACGCGTCACTGATACAGTGCCGAGATCGTCCGTACCGGATGCAAGAGAGAAACCGATTCCTCCGAAAGTGGAAGCAACGGTACCGACAGATCGCGAAGTGAAAAGATTTCCGACGACATACCGACCAACTGCCTCACCCGAGACAGAACCGGTAGAAGCGATTGTTACAGTATTCGCATTCGTTGTGATCTTACCCGCGCTGCTGCCAAATGACAAAATACCATTGACGGTAATATTCCCACCAAGCGTCACGCCTTGTGAACTTGTGAGTGATAGATTATTAAGAACGGACGATGCTGCAGGAATTTCTACGTTCGTTGTTACATTTTCGAGAGAACTTGTATAGGCAAGATTTATTGTTGATGCGAACGTCGGTGCTGCAGATAGGGCTCCCTTTGCTCGTGAAATAGTTGCGCCATTTCCCATGGTCAATACTTTATCATCCGTAGGACCATTATTGTCAAACGTCCCGCTTGTCAGGGTCAATATCCCGGAGATCGTTCGGTTATCATGGAGTGTGACTCCGCCGGTATTATAGATCTGAACATTCTGTGGTCCACCGGAAGCCGGCCATTCCGTAACCTTTGTTGTTTGTGCCGTTGCCTGACCCGATGCACCATATCTCAGCACGGCATTAGCATTATAGGTCAATGCGAATGTACTAAGACCGAGAGTTGTGAAAGAGCCTGAAAGCTGAAGTGCTTCATCGATAGTGATACTGGAACTTAACGTTTTGGCACCGGCTCCGGAGAGAATCAATGTCTTGTAGGAGGTGATCGTTGCCGGAAGTGTGGTGGCACTTCCGCTCGAGAAGCGAAATGAACTGCCGCTGTTTTGGGTGATCCCACCGGAAGGTAAGGTCGTTGAACTGGCAGCAACTTCATATTCACCACCGCTGTTCACTATTACCGAAGTTGGTGTTGTTGTATTTGGAAACCAAAAATTTGTTGTGGAAAGGCTGTTCTTGAACGTTCCTCCGTTCTTTACCGTGATCATACCGGGATTTAAATAACTGCTGGCAGATGTTCCACGACCTGTTGCCATTTCCACTATTCCACCGTTCTCTATATCGATTCCGCTGAGATTCACCTTACTCGAACTTCCTGCCGCAAGCATAGCAGTTCCATAGACTGTCATTTTGCCGATTTTACTTGTTTCTTCTCCAGTGTTACTACCTCTACGGATGTGAGAAGTGCTGCCGATCATGTTGAACACCGCACCTGACCGCACAATAATCGCGGGAGAACTTGATGAACCGGAATATGTTCGACCTTCGATATCATCGGTGCTTCCAAGTTCAAATGTTCCTGCAATGACATCCAATGTATCACCGAGACCGAACCGCATGTTTGTGGCGGCACCCGCGACCACTTTTCCGGACGCTTTATTGACGACCATCTCGTTGAATGACGTTGAGAATGCATTGGGACTCCAGCCGGTCAGCGTTTGTATTGCAGTCGAACCGGTAAACTTTATTTTGGCTCCTGAAGGCCATGCTGAAAAGACCGAATGTGTCGGATAGAGATTGATCGTTGGAGCGCTGGTATACCCGGATCCTCCGTTATTGATCGTAACACTGGTAATTACTCCGCCGCTGAGAATTGCCGTTGCTGTCAATCCCGAACCACCTCCGCCTGAGACTGCAACCACCACTGAAACATATCCCGATCCACCTGCGGTGATATCAATTGAAGTGACAACATCGCCTGTCAATGTTGCTGTTGCCGTTGCTCCACTTCCCGCTAGTGACGCCAATGTAAAATTGCCGTATACGCTCAGTATGCTGGAAGAAGTTCCCATTGCGAGATGGGCTGTTGCATCCCCGAACGTGAGATTATTGCATTGTGCCGTATTTCCGTCTATGGTCAGCGTATGTCCGGATGAAATAACTACATCGTTCACAAATGTAGGTGCTGTACCTCCGCCCCAAGTTGCTCCATCGCTCCAGTTTCCTGAAGCAGCGGAAGTGATCGTCTGAGAGAATGACAACGAAAATGTCATTGAACAGCATAGTATAATTGTATAGAGCGTTTTCATAGTTACCCCTTTAAATATTGGTCTAATTTTATTGGATATACTGAGTATTATTCCGGCCAAAATGAATTTTCATATACTCTATTATTACATCCGTCAACATCGCTGCAGTCGCGGAAGCATTACCGCTTTCGCGCAATTCAGGATTCAATTCGAACTGCATTCCTGTCACACCCGACGTATCCTCTACCGAGTGGCGATAGATAGTGTACCCTCCGCTGAAAAATTTATAGGATCCGGGTGCAGGGATTGATGGACTTGGTGTTGAACGGACACCGTGTTCACCGAACAATGCACCGATACTTTTTGATCCTCTCACTAGTTCAGCGTGTGTCATTGTGCTGCGGCGGAGGAGTGAACGAAGTGAACTCTTCTCGACCAACAATGGATCGTTCAGTGCTTCATCGGAGAGTGTAAGATCTTCATTCTCTAAACAGTATCCGATCTCGATCCTTTTCTCCGGATGGTTCTGTCCATGTAGATCTATCAGCAAACAGATGCCGTACGTCTGTAACGAACGTATGCAGGCAGAATCGATGAATCCATGATATTCATTCCACGCGATCCCGGCAGTCTCATTATCCTGTGCCGCTTCAAACTCTTCGCGATTCACATCCAGTTTCTTTCTCCGAAGATGTGAGAATATGACGTGAGGAGAATTTCCTGTCCTTCGTTTGAACTCAATGATGATATCCCGTGCAATATCCTGTGTACCGTTGTCCCTCATCGTCACACCGAATGTCCTATCCGGAATGATTTCAGGTCTCATGTGGCCGTCATGCGGTACGGAGATCACGATCGGCAGATCGCCGGGTTGATATTCTACAAAACGGTTTCTGCCGAAGACGACCTGATGCTGCTTCAGCTCCGATTGTTGAGCAGAACCTTCAGAGATACCAACGCACAACATAACAACGATGAGGAATAACTTTTTCATTTTTCCCGGGAGGGTACCTTCACGGTCACCTCCCGCCCTTCAATTATTTGACAAGAAGCATTTTTTTCATTGATGTAAATGATCCTGAACGGATTTGATAGAAATACATTCCGCTGGAAAGTGTATTCGCATTGAATTGAACAGAGTATGTCCCGGCATCTTTCACTTCGTTTACAAGGGTAGTGATCTCCTTGCCGAGCACATCAAATACGGTCAATGTTACAAGACCGCTCTTCGGCAGTTGGTAGCTGATCGAAGTTGTCGGATTGAAAGGATTTGGGAAGTTCTGATCCAACGAGAATACTTTTGGTGCATCCACTGACACTTCCACGGCAGGACTGTATTTGATCTTACCGTCACGGTCTATCTGTTTTAAGCGATAGGAATAATGTCCGACAGTCATTTTTTCATTAAAGGAATACTGGTTTGCAGTATTACTGTACCCTTCTCCTTCAACGAATCCGCTTTTCGTCCACTGGCCGGAAACTCCGTCCGTCACAACGGAATGCTGAATTTCAAATCCATGATTGTTCGTTTCCGTTGCGGTGGACCAAGCAAGATGTACGATCCCCCTTTTAGCGGAAGCACTGAATGCCTGAAGTTCAACGGGTAAAGCACCAACCTCTCCTCCGGTAAAATCCGAGAAAGATGAGACGGACGCAGTGAGGATGTTGGATGCCGTTGTCGCTGCATTAAACATCATCCATGATGATCCATTCCAGGAACCTGTCATGATGCTGCTTTCGTCGCCGACAATGTCGGCATCCACATAATTCAAGGAGACAGCACATGTATAACCGCTGATACCGGATTGAGAAACGGCCCAATATCGGTTCAAATAATTTGTTGTGCTCCCGTTATTGGTCTGTTTTTCATTGGTGACACGGACAGCAGCGTAAGCACTGGCGAATGTTCCGGCGGTAAAATTCAAGGTTGCCGGTGAATATTCCACAGTACCAGTGTTCTCACCAACGGGATAGGTGAACGAACCTGTTTCGGTGAATACTTTGCGCAGTTCGCCGGTACTGTTGGTGATGATCATGTTCGAAGACGACGGTGTTCCTGCTAACGAAGCTGTAGATGCAAGTGTGATATTATTCGTTCCAAGGATCAACGACTCTCCGCTGAGTGTCAGCACTCCGTTCACAATTGGTGATGCGCCCAGCGTGACCGTTTGACCGGTACCGGAGAGGGTAAGATTGTTCAGCACTGTTGATGCAGTCGGAAGTTCTGGTCCGGTGGTGATGGATTGTGAGATACTCGTATACCGCAGATCGACACTGGTGCCGAATGTCGGTGCATTCGTGATGGAGCCGGTTGCCCGTGAGATCACTGCTCCATTCCCTAACGATACACCGACATTGATATTGCTATTATCGATCGACCCGGAGGTCAGACGGACTGTACCGTTTACTGTTAAGGTCTGTGCAGTCGCTGCCGCTAATTGTAGAATGGCACTGTTATTGGTCTCAAGAGTATCTGTTATCGTCCTGCTCGCTCCCAATGTCCACACTTTTTTCGTACCGGCATTGGTGAAACTGGCTTCCAGGTGATAATAGTTCATGTCAACGATGGTCTGATCACCTGTTAAGGATGAAGAGCGTGCATAGCGGAATGTTCCGCTATTATTCACTGTTGAAGGCAACACAGTTGTTACCGAAGTTGTTTTGAACAGACCGTAATTATTCAATGTAAGCACCGTTCCTGCATACCACACATCTGTTGTCGTGGTATTTTCTAATGTGCCTCCGGCTTTCACTGTTACAATGCCGGGGTTGAACATACTGGCAGTCCATCCCGTGCCGATGCTCATCGTTCCGCCGGATTCGATATCGATGTTCCCGATATTGATCTTATTCGTGCTTGTGGTGACCGGAGTAAATGTACCGTTGATCGTCATCTTACCAATGGCGGTACCGGCAGTCGTTCCCGATTGTATCTGACTTGCGCCCGCAAGCATCGTGAAAGTGCCGCCGGATTGCACAGTGATGGTCGGTGTGGCAGCGGTACCGGCAAGATCTCTGCCATTGATATCATCAGCGACCGCGAGTTCAAATGTGCCGTTGATGATCTCAAGACTTGTTCCGATGTTCAATTTCATATTCGCGGCGGAGGTCGTCAATTTCCCGGCGCTCTTATCCACTTGAAGTTCCATGAATGACGTGCACATGGTGGAGCCGATATTCCAACCGCTTAATGTCTGTGTCGCTGCAGAACCTGTGAATTTCACTTTTGCGCCGGCAGTCCATGTAGAGAATGCATTATGAGTATCGGAGAACAGCGTGAAATTTCCATACACACCGAGAACG
>CAIVNT010000627.1 GCA_903907305.1 uncultured Ignavibacteriota bacterium | reverse complement strand
ATGAAGAAGGAATTCAAGCGCGATCGGTCGAAACATACGATACTACCATTGACCGACTTCTGCCTTATGCAGATCACCCGTCAGCGCCAGCGTCAGAGCATCATCCACAGTTTCACTGAACCGTGCCCGGTCTGCGGCGGTACAGGTATGATCCAGTCCAAGACGACCATCCTGAGTCACATCGAACGCTGGCTGCGCCGGTACCGTGCGGAAGGAAAAGAACTTCGCCTCCACCTCCGTGTCAATCCGGGTATGGCGGAATATATCACCAACGGATTCTTCAGCCGTCTTTGGCAGATGCGTTTGAATTCTTTGAAATGGGTCACCATCGAAGAGGATAAAACGCTTCAGATCGACGACTTCCGTTTTGTTTCCGTGAAACAGGATAAAGACATTACCCCTGAATTTTTGAACTAGGAGAACTCGTGAAATTTTTCATTGATACTGCAAACCTTGCCGAGATCAAAGAAGCGAATGATCTTGGACTGCTGGACGGCGTGACCACCAATCCTTCCCTCGTCGCAAAAGAAGGAAAAGATTTCGTTACGCTGTTAAAAGAGATATGCGCTGTGGTGAATGGACCGATCAGCGCCGAAGTCGTTTCGATGGATTTTGACGGAATGATGAAAGAGGGAAAAGAACTGGCGAAGATCCACGATAACATCGTCATTAAACTTCCATTGATCAAAGAAGGATTGAAAGCTGCAAAAGCGTTCCATTCCGAAGGGATCCGCACGAATGTAACACTCTGCTTCTCTGCCAGTCAGGCATTGCTTGCGGCGAAAGCCGGTGCGACGTATATCAGTCCGTTCGTCGGGCGTCTTGACGATATCAGCACGGATGGTATGCAGCTGATCGAACAGATCGTTACCATCTACAACAATTACGGTTTCGAGACAGAAGTGCTTGTTGCAAGCGTCCGCCATCCGATCCACGTGGTGCAGGCTGCGTTGATGGGTGCCCATGTCTGCACGATGCCGCTGAAAGTGATCGACCAGCTGGTGAAGCATCCGCTGACCGATCTTGGTCTTGAGAAATTCCTGTCGGACTGGAAAAAAGGACAGCCGAAATGAAGAAGACGCCATTCTTTGAGATCCATCAGAACGCCGGGGCGAAGATCGTTCCGTTCGGCGGATTCGAGATGCCGGTGCAGTATGCCGGCATCATGGATGAACACAAGACAGTCCGCACAGCAGTCGGTGTGTTCGACGTTTCCCACATGGGTGAGTTCTTTGCGAGCGGCGTGAATGCGCTGCCGTTTCTGCAGAAAATTACTGTGAACGATGTTTCGAAATTGTCTCCTGGTAAAGCTCAGTATTCAGCAATGTGCTATGAAGACGGCGGGATCGTTGACGATCTGCTGATCTATATGCTGGCAGAGAATTCGTATATGATCGTGGTAAATGCGGCGAATATCGATAAGGATTGGGAATGGATGAAGAAACATTGTCCTTCCGATATTCAGTTTGAAAACAGAAGCGATTCGCTGGCGCTGCTCGCGATCCAAGGACCGAAATCTCTGTTGACGCTGCAGAAGATGACCGAAGTCGATCTTTCTGCGATTCCGTATTATAATTTTGTTCAGGGAAATCTGTGCGGTGTTGATATGACCATCTCGCGTACGGGATATACCGGCGAACTCGGTTTTGAGATCTATTTTGATGTGAGACATTCCGAGGCGGTTTGGAATGCTATCTTTGAAGCGGGGAAAGAATTTTCCATTGCACCCATCGGACTCGGTGCACGCGATACGCTCCGTCTGGAAATGGGATATTGTCTCTACGGCAACGATATCGATCAGACGACAAATCCGATCGAAGGCGGTCTGGGATGGATCACGAAACTGGCGAAAGGTGATTTCACCGCTAAACCAGTGATTGAAAAGGTGAAAGCGGACGGTCCGAATCGTAAATTAGTCGGCATGTTGCTCCAGGAAAAAGCAGTCCCACGTCATGGATACCCGTTGCTTGTGAACGGTGTGAATGTCGGGGTTGTGACAAGCGGAACATTCTCCCCCTCCCTTGAAAAAGGTATTGCGATGGGATATGTGAATGCTCCGTATTTTGCCATTGGAAATAAGGTGCAGGTCGATGTTCGGGGAAAGTCCGTCGATGCTGTGATCGTTACGTTGCCGTTTTTGAAAAAATAATTGCTGCGGCAGGTCAGGGGTTCATTTATGAAAATAGAAGTTTTCTTTTCACCATCACAGATCGACGATCTTTTCCTGCGGGATAAACATGTCGTTGTGATCGATGTTCTTCGTGCAAGTACAACGGTGATCACGGCGCTCAACAACGGTGCGAAAGAGATCATTCCGGTGAATACGATCGAATCTGCAGTGAAAGTCTCCGGAAATCTGTTCGGTGATGTTGTGCTGCGCGGAGGCGAGCGGAACGGAAAGATCATTGAAGGATTCAATCTTGGCAACTCACCGCAGGAATACACGGAAGAAGCGGTCAAAGGGAAGTCGATCATCTTCTACACATCGAACGGTGCACCGACAATGTGGAAAGCGCGGTATGCAAAGAATCTGATCGTCGCAGGTTTTGTGAACATGTCCGCAGCGGTACGGCGGATCACGGAACTGAAGGATGATGTGTTTATCCTGTGCGCCGGAAAGCATACGCAGTTCTGCGTTGAAGATGCTGTCTGTGCGGGGATGATCATTAAAGAATTGATGGATGATAAGAGCACGGAATTTGAATTCAATGATTCCGCTGCTGCTGCGTATACATTGTATAAGAGTGCAAGTAAGAATCTTCTGAAGATGGCAAAGAACTGCGACCATGGTAAATTTTTAGTGGAGATTGGATTCGACAGTGATCTTGAATTCTGTACAAATGTGGATGCGTTCGATGTCGTTCCCGAACTCTCCAGCACAGTGATCAAATTAAAGAAGAAAGCGGATCCGACTGTTCCGCATGTTCCCATCAGCATCGACACCTCCGGCGGAAAAGGAGAATAATGGAAGATTTCCCGCTGCCACAGCAAGAAATTCCACCGCAACCAGTTCGCAAGAAGAAATCCAATACCGATGCGAAGAAGAATTCCCAGCAGCGCAAGCAGGTGCTTTCGTTCCTGGTAATCGTCTTTGGTGTGATGGCTCTTCTCTCCATGGTCTCGTATTCATCCGGAGATGAAGCGAATGGTGAAGTGCGCTTTTCCGATTTATATAAGGTCTTCACAAATGATCCTCTGATCCAGCAAAAATCCGAATTGACCACCAACTGGCTCGGTCTGTTTGGTGCGATCCTTTCCAACTTTTTGATCAATTCCACTGTCGGCTTCTTTGCATACATCGCTCCCGTGCTGCTGCTGATGTGGGGGTGGACGATGCTACGCAGCGGAAGTATTCGGAGGCTTGTCTATTTTACAAACTACGCGATCATTCTTTCTCTGCTTGGTGCTGCATTTTTCGGTCTGCTCCGTAAGACCAGGCTTTCAGAAGTGCTTACATCTGAATGGCACGGTAGTTTTGGTGCATTCTTTGCAACCATCCTGTATCAATCGATCGGTCTGGCAGGCGGTATTATTCTGACAGTATCATTCATGATCGTTGCACTGACCCTCGCGATCGATCTGGACCTTCACAAAACATCTGAGCGGTTGAAATCGTTCTTCGTTGATGCCGGTGAACTGTTCGGGGCAAAGATGGATGAGTGGAAAGAACAGCAGGAATTACGCGCACAGGAACGTGAAGAAGAAAAGAAGCGGGATGCATCCGAGATAAAAGTGAAACGACCTGATGGAGAAACCGCAGCAGCAGAGGAACGTCCTTCGCCGAAACCGCCGAAGAAAGAATTTGTCCGTCCCCAGCCGGTGATCAAGCTAGTGGACGAGGAAAAATCCGTCACGACCATCATTGACGATACAGATATTCCCCTGGAGATCAACGAAGGGATCAAAGAGAAAGAAGCAGAACTCGAAGAGCGCGAAGTGGAAGATGAAGAGATCGATTTTGTCTTCCCGTCAGTTGAACTGCTCGATCCGAAAAAATATGAAGAGAAGATCAGTGATGATGAACTGAAGAGCAATGCGGCGCTGCTTCAGGCAAAACTGGCTGATTTCGATGTAGAGATAGCCAACGTGAGCGTTACTCCCGGACCGGTCGTTACATTATATGAATTGGTCCCGGCGACCGGTGTGAAAGTATCGAAGATCACTTCGCTCTCGAACGATCTTGCGCTTGCAATGCAGGCACGCGGAATCCGCATTGAAGCACCGATCCCCGGAAAAGGGACGGTCGGAGTCGAGATCCCGAACAATAAACCGCAGATCGTCACGATCCGCAGCATTCTCAATTCCGAAAAATTTCGCGACAGCAAATTCGCACTTCCGCTGGCGATGGGGAAGACCATCACGGGCGAGATCTTTATTGACGACCTTGCGAAGATGCCGCACGTGCT
>CAIVNT010000626.1 GCA_903907305.1 uncultured Ignavibacteriota bacterium | reverse complement strand
TGAGAAAGTGTTATTTAATAAATATACAGAACCATTTTACTACCAATCCAAGGAGATAACAATGAAGAAAAAATTACAATCGTTGTGTATTGTCCTGGCTGTTTTTGCGTTGGCATCCAGCGCGCAATCCCAGATCACTTCCGCCGCAAGCGGTAACTGGAGTTCAGCTGCAACGTGGGTCGGGGGAGTTGTTCCGGCAAGCGGTGATGTTGTGATCGCCAATGGACATACAGTCACCATCGATCAGAATATCTCGATCGCGAACCTCACGGTGGGCGGCGGGACGAGCGGCAAACTGACATTCGATGGAACGACCAACAGAGAAGTGAACATCAGCGGAAATCTTACCGTTGCGGCCGGCGGCACATTTATCGTGTATCCCGGCGTCGTAACAACGGGTGATGTGACGACAGCATCTACTGCCATCACGAATGTCGCATCCACCGCAGGTGTTACGGCAGGATGGGGAGTTTCAGGAACGGGTATCCCGACCGGAACGACCATCTCCAGCTTTACCGCAAATTCGATCACCATGTCCCTTGCAGCGACAGCCACAGGCACTGGAGTCACTTTGACACTGAGTCCGATCATTAAGGATTCGATCAACATCGGCGGCAACCTGGTCAATAATGGAACTTTCGATATGTCGCTCAATACAGGTAACACGATCTGTAATGTCATCTTCAATAAGTCGAATGGTGATCAGACTGTTTCAGGAACGGGCGCAATGACACGGTTCCGCGGGGTAACGCTGGCAAAAGGAACGGTCACGAACAAAGTGATCTGCAATTCCAATATCACTATGTCGAACACCAACATCACCTATATCGCAGGAACGTGGGAACAGAATGCCGGTCGGCTTACGTGCACCAGCGGAAGCATGAATGTTGGCGGACTCACAACAACAACTGCCGTATTGAATGTTATCGGCAGCGGCGGACTCCAGATCTCAAGCAATCTCAATGTGTACGGAACCTTCCTATTGAATACGACCGATTCTCTGATCGTCGGTACCGGCGCAGGAAAAATCGATCTCACCTATTTGGTCGGTGCATCGGCAACCTTCACCAAAGGGACAGTGATGGTCTACGGGAAGATCGCTTCGGCAGCACTGACACAAACAACGTTCAATGGTGCTAATGTGATCGTCGATCCGAAAGCATTCATTACTACCGATTATACGTTCCGCCAGACGACAGGTACCGGCGGTATCTATCCGTTCACGTTCACAGCAGGGACCATCACGATCCCCAATTCCAACAGTACATCCGGTGCTAATCCCGAATTTGCGATGTCTTCTTCAGTAGCACCTGTCATGAACGGAAATGCAACAATCATCTTCGGACAAGGGGATAAAACAGTTGCGAATCCGGTCGGCTTCAGGGTCAACCTGAATGCAGCCACCGTTCTGAATCACTTAACGATCAATACCGGAAGTCTCGATGTTACACTTCAAAGCAACGTGACGATGAACGGAAATCTCACCATCACCAGCTGTGATTCGTTGAAAGGTGCATTCGTAATGAAGGCGGCAAATTATATCTACAACGGAACTGTGCCTCAGGTGACGGGAACGGTCATACCGGATACCGTCAAGAACGTGACCATCAGTAATTCGACCGGTGTAACAACATCCAAGAAACTGACGATCCTGGATACGCTGTTCCTGAAAAAAGGAGGGCTCACCGGAGATTTCTCTGCTCGCGTGATAGTCACCGGCGGGACAGCGGTTCGGAACGAAAATATTGGACTTCCTAATAACTTTGTCCTGGAACAAAATTATCCCAACCCGTTCAATCCTTCTACAACTATACAATATGAAATACCAATGAACAGTAATGTATCGTTGAATGTGTATGATGTTCTTGGTAATGCGGTTGACCATTTAGTGAATGGAAATAAAGAAGCCGGAGTATATTCCGTGCAATTCAATGCGGCAAATTTATCCAGCGGTATCTACTTCTATACACTGCGTGCAGGAAGTGTCGTTAAAAATAGAAAGATGTTGCTGCTGAAATAGTGAATAATTTCTGATCGTAATGGTTGTTCATCCCAAGCGTCGGTTTGCGCTGCTGCTTGGGACAAAGAGAAAACAGATCTACAGATCGATTTCCCATAATGAAAAATAAAGGAAGGTTCAAATGAGACATAACTTACGTTTCCTTTTTATCGCCGTATGGATCGCGGTAATTACTGTTGTTACAAATGCACAGATAACTTCTGCAGCTTCCGGTAATTGGAGTTCAGGTGCAACATGGGTGGGCGGAGTTGTACCAAGCGCCGGCGATGTTATTATTGCGAACGGTCACACAGTGACCATCGATCAAAATGTTTTAATCACAAACCTGACCGTTGGAACTGGAACAAGCGGAATACTGACATTTGACGGTGTTGCGGCACGAGCAGTAACTATCAGCGGAGATATAACCATAGCTGCCGGCGGAACATTTATTACTCAGGCTGTCGGAACATTTACCAACACTTTGAGTATTGGCGGTAACGTAACGAATAACGGCATATTTGATATGACCAGAACGGCTACCGGCAGCACCCTTCTTTGCTCTGTTACGTTCACGAAAGCCGGTGACCAAACAATTAGCGGCACCGGAACAACAACAAGATTTCGGGCAATAACGTTATCCAAAACTGCGAAAACAAATAAAGTAATTTCTACGATCGATGTGGCACAAGTCGGTACATCGCTTTTTATGCCAACAGGTTCAACAGGTACGTGGGAACAAACTTCCGGCACATTCACTACAACAAGCAGTCAGACCACCGGCGCAAATACGGCATTGAATATTATCGGTTCGGGGAACTGGTATCAGTATGTTGCCAGTAATTTAACGATAGCCGGAGATTTTCTGGTGAACACGACCGGTACAGTAACGATTGGTACCGGCGGGAATAAACTTGATATCACAACAGCCGGTGCATCAGCAACTTTCACAGCAGGCACAATAAACGTCAATGGAAAAGTTGCTTTTGCAGGGATAGCAAATATTACGCTCAACGGTGCTAATCTAAATATTGATCCTCAGAAAGATATCAATCTTCTTGGTACTGAATATGTCTTCAGGGTTACAACGGGAACGGGAACACAATATGGCGTGAAATTTACTGCCGGAACAATAACAATCTTAGATCCGAATGCAGCTGTTGGTACTCTTCCTGAGTTCAATGTTACAAGTTCGTTCAGCATGTCAGGAACTGCAAAGCTTATATTTGGTAATGGAGCGAGCACATCAACCAGCCCAAACAGAGGATTTAGAATATTTTCCAGCGGCACACTTCAGGATGTAGTTGTTAATACGGGAAGTGTCGGTGACACTCTCGTGTCTGATCTCATTGTGAATGGAACGCTGACCCTGACCAGCGGATTGGTATCTGTAGGAGCGAATACATTATTCCTGAATGGTCCTGCGATTGGGGGAACATTGGCAAATTTAATAATGACGCCGTCATCGTCATTATCTTTTGGAGGTAGTGCTGCAGGTATTACCATCCCTTCATTTGTAACCGAACTGAACAGACTCACCATCAACAATCCTTCCGGTGTGTCATTGACGAATAATATTACCGTAGACACTTTGTTGACAATAATCAAAGGCGGAGTGATATTAGGATCGAACACCCTCGCTTACGCAGCAAATGCCACGTTGATCTATAAAGACACTGTCTCGCAGACAACCACTGATGGTGAATATCCTGCAATTGGGGGACCCAAAAAAATAATGATCAGCAATCCGCAAGGGGTTGTATTGCATTCATCCAGGACTCTCGATAGTTCGCTCATATTTACCAGCGGAAAGCTCACAACGGGAAAGAACACTCTCACTGTTAAAGGAACGGTTATTTCAGCTGGTGCGGGAAAATTTGTGGATGGAATATTAAGTATCCCGATGGGTGCCGTACCGGCGAAGAAGAAATGGGATGTTGGACAATCAGCAGATTATCTTCCGTTCACAGCAGTATTTAACAGTGTAACAGGCACTGACCTTGTTTCAGTATCCGTTCTTGATAAGAATACTGTTGCTCCGCTTTCACTGTTCTCATCCGAAAGTAAAGTGCTCCGCCGTTATTATAGGGTCAACAAAGGAGCAGGTATCACTCTATTCGCAACAGATTCGCTGATACTCAGTTACACTAATGCTGATGTTGCAGAACAGGGAATTGGAGAAGATACATTACGAGTCTCTCTATATAAAGATGGTGCGTGGTCCCCATTGACGATATCCTCCAGAGATACTTCTGCAAATACGATTACGGTGACCGGTGTGACCACATTTTCTGATTTTGTCATTTCGGGAGCGACACTTAAAACATTAGTACCGCCCATGCTGCCATTGGATTTTGAATCAGCAGCCGTCGACTATTCGTTCACAAATTTCAGTGGTGCAACAACAACACGGATCGCGAATCCGCAGAGCAACGGTATTAACACCAGCGGATTTGTTGCAAAGACGATAAAGGGAGCCGGTGATCCATGGGCAGGTTCATTTCTGACATTATCAGCTCCTGTTGATTTTTCCAAAGGGAAGATATTCAAAGCAAAAGTATTCATGCCTAAGGCAGGCGCAAAGATGCTTTTGAAATTCGAACATCTTACGAACGGCGCTGTCAATAAAGAAATTGATGCAGTTGCAACAAAGGCCAATGAGTGGGAAGAACTCACGTGGGATTTCAGCTCGATCGATGCGACAAAAGAATATCAAAAAGTTGTCGTGATCTTCGATCTTGGAACCACCGGTGACGGCAGTGCGAATTTCACGTATTTGATGGATGATATCAAACAAGTTGCTCCTCCTGCAGTGGTCACTTTCCAGGTAAATATGAAGGTCCAGGCGAAATTGAAGAAATTCAATCCGGCAAAGGATACCGTCATTATGCGGGGTAATTTCTACCAGGGATCCGGCAATTGGTGGGATGCCAACGATCAAAAACTGACCGATACCGACGGCGACAGCATCTATGTCGGTTCCTTCAATGTTGGTGCAGCACCGATGCGTCTTGGTCAATATAAGTTCGTTTTGCGTGGACCTGATGTAGCCGGTGACCGTTGGGAAGTTGATATGGGTGTGAACAAAGACCGTACGGATTCGATCCCGTCGCTCCCCTGGACACTTCCTGTGGTATGGTTCAGCAACGACAGCACATCGAAATACTCCGATAACCTCATCACGTTCCAGGTGAATATGAAGAAGCAGATGAAATTCGCCAAGTTCAACAAAGTGAGCGATTCACTCCTTGTGCGCGGTGATTTCAACGGTTGGGCCGGGAATACCCATCTGCTGACCGATGCGAATGCGGACAGTATCTACACTGCTACATTCAACATCACATCGGTGAGCAAGATCATCTATAAGTTCGTGATCCACAAAACAACCGGCGACACGTGGGAAAGTTCGAAGGACCGTATTGATTCATTGCTGAACGGAACACCGAGAACAGAACCTGTCGTATTCTTTGAGAATGACAGCATCCTCACCGGTATCCGCCGTGATGAATATGCGGTCGTAAAAGAATATGCCTTGGGTCAAAATTATCCCAATCCGTTCAATCCTGCTACGAAGATCGATTTTTCGCTCCTTGCTTCGAGTTGGGTAACGTTGAAAGTATACAACGTTGTCGGACAGGAAGTAGCAACGGTCGTCGATCAGCAGTTGGAAGCGGGAAAACACATTGCCACATTCAATGCGTCGCAACTGACGAGCGGTGTCTATTTCTATAAGATACAAGCAGGAACATTTACCTCGATCAGGAAAATGATGCTGTTGAAATAACCGAGTCAGCGTAGCTGAAGGGCAGCAAAGTTATTCAACCATGCAGCAGTTTGCTCTGCTGCGTGGTCCAAAAAAGAACTGATTCAAAAACGATTTACATTAAATCATTTTTTAGTGGGGATTCAAAATGAGACAAACATTACGTTTTCTTTTTGTTGCGTCAATCGCGATGGTGATGGTCGCGAACGGACAGATTACATCAACAACAACTGGCGGCAGTTGGAGTGATGTTAATACCTGGGTTGGCGGCAGCGTTCCTTCGTCTGGAGATGTTGTTATCGCTGATGGTGCAACCGTGATCATCAATCAAAATGTAACCATTACAAATTTGACTGTCGGACAAGGAACGAGCGGTAAACTCGCATTTGATGGAACAGCAAGAACATTAGCGGTCAGCGGAAATCTCACTGTAAACACAGGCGGAAATTTTACTGTAT
>CAIVNT010000625.1 GCA_903907305.1 uncultured Ignavibacteriota bacterium | reverse complement strand
TCCTGCTTTTTCCTTTGCACTTTCAAACACCATTTGCACTAATGGTCCATAGAGAGCAATATCCGGTGTTACGATGAGAATATCGGATGGACTCAATGACTGATCCATGGCAAAACAATCAAGCAGAAGGTCATGAAGCACTTCCACTTCCCTAATCGGTCCGTAACACGATGCTACCCGAATGCTCCAATCCTTTTCCGCAACGGGTAACGGCATTTCGTTGTCAGGTGTGCACAGAATAACATCCTGCTGCACTCTTTTAAGCAATGAATGTATCTCAGGTTCATTCTCATGCTGCGCTAAATAGTCATAGAGGGGATCGACACCTTCCTCATGCATCTCCATCAGTAGCTGCATAAATTCTGTCGAAACAGGAGCTAAATTGCGCAGGAGCCGGTTCACTGTCTGGAATTCCTGAATTGACGACTTCCCCGCCTCTGTCACTGCTTGAATTCTTTTTTGTGTCTGCCGGTCTGAAATTCCTTTGTCGATATATTCAATCGTCGGCACCTGAAGATACAGTGTCACATCGATCACATTCCCTAGCTGAGACAAGATTTTTAAATACTGTGGTGGAAGAACAGAAAGACCGAACACGGAGACCCGCTTCGGAAGTCGAGCGATCTCTTCTTTCCCTGCCGTACTGATCTTCTCAGAAAGTTGTTTCAAATATTGGGGTGGGCTCGGAATTCCATTGTTTGTTTCGCTGCGAAGAAGTTCATTCCAGAGATATTTCTGCCATATCTCATTCGAATGGATCATACGATCATTGTCCAGTATTGACAAGCCTGATTCCCATTTCTCAAGCCAATCATGCCTATACAGCATATACTGATCGAATATATCCGCTATCTTATCCGCCAGAGTAAATAATTTTATCTCGCTGTTCTCCGTACCGATATATGATTTTAGGACATCCAATTCAGAAACACCATGTTCTATACCATCCTTTATGGAGGAATACAACGCCCACGGAAGAACATCACGTTCAAAGACTGAACGTTTTTCTTCAAGCCCGAGTAGTTTAAAACCGATATCCATAATGAACTGTTTCGGCATCAATGTACTTACCTGAGTAAATACTCCATTGATCCTCGCACATTCCAATGCAAGCCATTTTTTCATCCCGGCTGTCTGAATAATGACATATTCTTTATCCATCAGATCAGCACCAGAATGTTTTTCTTTGATATCGTTCGCAAATTGTGCTGAAAGAACCGATAGATCGAAATGTGTATATACAGTGAATTTTGCCATTGGTATTCCTTTGAGATATCCAGTAGGTAATACTGTTGCTTTATTTACTTATCGAAGTGATTCTGTTAACTCATTTTGAGAGTTGCACCTACAAATAGAACTCATACAGTATTACATATATAGCCTTAAATGCCAACTTCTGCAATCATGTGAATAGGTGATGAATAAATATTACTCATTTCGCGGTAGCTTTTTTAGAATATATTGAGCAGTCTCACGTTTATCCAACCCGTCATCACAAACTTCCAATCATCCAAAAGGTTTCAGATTGTAATGCTCCAGCCATTCATGTTCGTCAATCAAGATCCTGACGGAATCTCATACATCCGGAAAGCATCAGGTATCCATTTCACTATCTGATGTCTTAACGCTTTCGCTTCAGATTCATTCAACCGAATCTCTGATGCGTCCATCAGGTCAGTATCTCTGAATCCATTCTGTTCAGACCAGATTCCTTCATCATTACGATAAAAAAATCGAAGGAAATTTACACAATCCAATCAGACCACTTTCAGACAGAATATCCTTTCAGTATTATTCCGCATAAGAACGTATTTCACTTCCATTTGGTCTCCCTTTCTATGATATCAGTATTCAAATTCTGCCGTCCTTCCGCGAACGATTCTCCTTACCCATTCATGCGTCTCCATCAAGTGTTGAAAATATTGCAATATTGTAATCCATGCAATAATGAATTTTTTCCTGAACTTATTTTTGATCTAATTGAAGTTGATACATCGTCGCCCAAACTGCCAAATAAGCATCATCTTTGTACTTTTGATCGGACTTTTTATGGATGCGCTCCTTGAAGTTCGGATAATCTATATGAGCAACCACATGATTCATAAACCTTGTCAGCTGTTCTTTCGAGACTGTGACTCTGAATCGATAATCAGCCTGAGGGGTAATAATGAACGTAAGTTCATCATCATCGATTATTTCAAGAGCATTCTCAATATCCTGCTGAACGCGCGCCCGAATTTGAAAACCTTTTTGTTCTTTGGAAGCTACAATAGAATAGAATCCATGTTGTGTCATGATCCACATAGTATGTCATTCCTTTCAAAAGGGCATTTCATCAGTGGGGGGCGGGAAATCCAAATCTCGATCTCTGTTGCTGGAACCTTCACTGATCTTTGCATATCCAGCCAGCGCTGAACGGTTCAATTCCTCTTTCATCTCTTTCGGCAGAATGACCCGGTCCCAGTATTTCATTTTATCCTTTTTGTCCTGTTCGGAGGGAACGCCGACGAAAAGCCCTTTTGCCCCTTCCGCTATTTTGAATCCTTTAATGATGATCCCTTCTTCGGTGACGATGTCAAAAAATGCTTTGATCTTGCTTGTTCCAGCCGCGCGGTTCATTGATTCGATACGCATGTTTTCCTCTTATCTTTTTATGTAAAATGATTTATTAATTTTTTCGTTGTTTTAATATCCGTTTTCTTCCTTCGCTGACCTGTGTATCATAAAGATTTTCC
>CAIVNT010000624.1 GCA_903907305.1 uncultured Ignavibacteriota bacterium | reverse complement strand
CGAACACTTCTTCGAATGTTCCCATTCCGTCGATCTTCGTTACACCGTGCAGTTGATTGTATTTGGCGATGACAGGGACGGTCTTCACTTCGTGCTCCTTCAATCGCTTGACGATCTTCGATGTGCTGTCGTCGTACGGCATACATCGGTCCGTTTTGCTACGTTGATCGAGCCGATTGATCAGTTCAAGAGGGGGGACTTCGATCTCGATGATCTTGGAGATGGAAGAACCGTGCTTTCGCAGAAGTCCGTCGAGGATGTATGACTGAACAAGTGTGCGGGGATATCCTTTAAAGATAAACCCTTTTGTATTCTTCGTTTCGGCGAGTCTTCGTTCAAGCAATTGCACAACGATCTCATCCGGAACGAGAGCACCGTTCTCATACAGCTCGATCACTTTTAATCCCACGGAACTCCGGTCCTTGATCTCTTTCTCGAGCAGGGCGCCGGTGGCAATGTATTCCAGACCGAATTTTTCTGCAAGAGCTTTGCCCTGCGAACCGCGCCCGCAGCCCGGGTAGCCGAACAGGACGATATTTAGCAGTTTCTTCTGCAATTCTGCCGAAATAACTTCGGTCACCTTCTGCTTCACCTCTTCTATTCCCGCCGTGCCGTCGATGTCATGACATATCCCTTTTTCCTGATAAAATTTAAGGACGGGAAGAGTTTTTTCCGTGTATTCATGGAGTCTGTTTCGGATGACCGTTTCATTATCATCCGAGCGGCCGGAGGTCAAACCGCGTTTGAGCAATCGACGGACTGATTCGTCTTCAGGTACGTTCAGACTGATCAAACAGGTGAGCGACGTGTTCAGCTTCAGCATCAATCCTTCAAGGATGTATGCCTGAATGTAGGTACGGGGAAATCCATCGAAGAGGAATCCGTTCGAGTCCGGATGTTCGGTGATGGTCTTTTCAATGATCTGCACGATGATCTCGTCCGAGACAAGACCGCCGGATGAGATGATGCTTTGTGCTTCCATTCCCAGAGGGGTTCTCGCCGTAATCTCTTTCCGGAGCATATCGCCGGTGGAGATGTAAAAGAGATTATATTTTTTGATAAGGAATTCGGACTGTGTTCCTTTGCCTGCGCCGGGGGGACCGAAGAGAGCGATATTGAGCATGGCAATTCTTTCTGTCAGGGTTTTATATAATCCACTACGATCAGGGATATTCCGCAATTTTTTGATTCCAAAAAATCAGGACTCACAAAGCGGAGCTTCTCACAGGATTCCATTATTATGGATTCCCAACAAGAGCACATCCTATAGGGATCGGCTTTTGCAAAAGCATTGTTGTATGATCGAAGGAACATGATAAATGAAAGGATCGTTCGTACATCGACTTTCTTTTGTAAAAGAGGTTTTCAGTTTAATTTAGTTTTTGATCCAGGCATTAGCAAGGTGAGGATGATATTAAGTTACCGGAGCGAATGGTCTGTTTGTCTGACAGCTACAGCGATTTATTCCAATCTATTTTACCGATTTTTTTTTGTGTATTTCTGTTGCCAATTATTTTCATGCGTGAATGATATACGATAGCGTCGAAGAGCGAAACAGACGTTTTGTAACCGGCGCAGCGGTGAGTGCGGTTCGTGAGTGTAGGAAAGAATTTCTATCGTCCGCGATACTGTGTATATTGAGAATGATGCAGAGGCAAAGATGTCTGTGTTCCGTAAACCGAAAGTAACGGTGACAGCATTTCAGTTCCCAGACTTCCAAGGAGAATCTTATGAAAAATATTACACTACGCTCTTCACTTGTGTTTTCGCTGCTGTTTCTGACAGTGACGGTGAACGCACAGACCGTTAAAATGAATGAAGTCTATACCCGCGGCGTCGCGGGCGATCTCGACTGGATCGAGGTCTACAATCCTGCCTCCACATCGGTGGATATCAGCGGATATAAGATCTATGACATCGGCGCACAATCAGGCATCAAAGGAAAGAAATTATTCCCCGCCGGAACGATCGTTCCGGCGAAAGGATTTGCCGTGATCATCGTGGATACCGCCACATTCGTCGGTGATACGACTGGTTTTGGTCTTTCCAACAGCGGCGAAAATGTGTGGTTTGAGAACGCCGCCGGCGCATTGATCGATACGTGCGTTATTCCTGCGCTCGGTCTGGATACAAGCTATGCACGCGTTCCGGATGGTTCGCTTGTGTGGGCAAAGATCACGCCTCGTTCCAAAGGAAAATCCAACGTCTTCATTAAAATGAACGAGATCTTCACACGAGGCGTTGCCGGAAACCTTGACTGGGTAGAAATTTATAATTCATCCTCTGCCGCTGTGAATATCGCCGGATACAAGATCTATGATAACGGCGCACAGTCAGGAGCGAAGGGAAAGAAAGTATTTCCTTTCGGCACAACCGTGGCGGCGAATGGCTTTAACGTGATCATTGTGGATACGGCCACATTCGTCGGTGATACAAGCGGTTTCGGACTTTCCAACAGCGGTGAAACGATCTGGCTGGAGACTGCCGGCGGACTGGTGATTGACACGGTTGCTATTCCTGCTCTCGGTACCGATACATCGTATGCCCGTGTGCCGGATGGCTCTAATATGTTTGTAAAGAAAACACCGATGACAAAAGGTGCAACGAACGGTACCGGTACATTCGTCCGTCCCGATCAGCTTACTGCAACGGAGTTCGCGCTCTATCAGAACTATCCGAATCCGTTCAATCCTTCCACCGTGATCGGTTATCAGCTGTCGTCATCCAATTTCGTTTCGATCTGCGTCTATGATCTTCTCGGGAAAACGGTGGCAACATTGGTGAACGAGCGTAAGAATGCAGGAGAATATTCCGTTGAATTCGATGCGGCAAAACTTGCGGGGGGCGTGTATCTCTACAGTATGCAGGCGGGAAATTACCGTGTGACCAAAAAAATGATTCTCATGAAATAATGAAGAACGACCGAAGAAGATCCATTGTGTCTACAGTGATCTGATCGCACTGTCTGCGGGGATCATCTTTATTACAGTTCAGCACCCTTTGCATTTTTTTCTGCACAGCAGATCCGGCGTAGTATTGATTTATTATTCCCGGGTTCCTATCGAACCGATACCGTTCATTGCGGTGTTTGTCCGATGGGAACTTGGGAATTTTTATGATTGGATATGCGGACGCTAATGGGTGAAATTGACGGGAATAATATTACGGCGGTCACTCTTTTTTTTCAGCTTGCACGATCTCCGTCAATTGTATGTTCTCTTTCAGCAGATACACGCTGCCGACGATGAGAATACAGAGATAATAGATCGCATGTGTGTACACGGCGTACGCGATCGCATTTCCCTGTTCAACGCCGTATCCTTTGGTAAGAGTGAACGCGAGGAACGAATGATAACTGCCGATGCCGTTCGGTGTCGGCATCGCTGATGCGAGTCCGGAAAGGAGTTGAAGAGTAGCGGCGGCGATGAATGTGAGTTGTTCCATACCGAACAGTGACATCGGAAGGAATAGTATGACCACATACATCGTCCAGATGGAACAAGTGAGCAGAGCGATCTTGCCGTAATTCTTCTTTGCAGTGCTTGCTTTGAATCCTTCCATGAATGTATCGATGATCCGATCGATCCGTTGGCGCGATGTGCCGGGAAACAGTCGCGCAAGATGTCGCACCAATGAGAAAACGGCCGTGGATCTGACGAACAGTGTCACAAGCAGCAGAAGTAAAACCACCGCAGTTCCGTCCATGAGCAGTTCCTTTCCGGCGAGCCACGGGAACCAGATGATGAGGGCGTCGGAATTGAAGATGACAACGATACAGAGGACGGATGCAAAGCTGATGATATCCAATATCCGTTCAAGAATGACGGTGCTTAGCACCGTACCGGTCGGGATATTCTCTTTCCGTCCAAGTACGAATGAACGGGCGATCTCACCGGCGCGCGGCAGAAATCCGTTGATCATAAAGCCGACCATCAGCGAAGCGAACGCGCTGTGAAGTGTCACGCCGGATTTGATCGGTTCTATGAGGAGTTTCCAGCGGAAAGCGCGGAGCAGATGACTGCAAATGTTCAGGATGAACAGAAGAACAAACCACTGAACAGGCTGCTCCACAAGAGCATGAGCGAGGTGATGGATGTCCTGTCCGCGGAAGGCGAACCAGAGAAAGAACGCGGTGACGCCGAGAGTGATAAATATCCGCAGCGAGAATGTTTGTGTCTTCGTCATGTCCGCATTATAAGGATGACACTCTGCGGGTCAAAGCCGTGATATCGGGATTGTTCGGATTCACATTCTTCAGCTTCCTCAATCCTTCCGACGCCTCTTTTTTCCTGTTCAGCGATACAAGAGCTTTCACTGAACGGACCAGCAGATCTTCGTTCTTCGGATAGAGTCCCAATCCCTGCTGAGCCACGTCGAGTGAGACTGCCGCACTATCGCTCCAAAGCTGAGCATCGGCAAGGGCTGTATACGCATCGACATACGTCTCATCCCGCCGGATCACTTCGTTGAATATTCGTTTTGCCGTCATATAATCATTATTCCAGGCAAAGGTCCTTCCGAGCAGAACGCGTGTGTCGTGGTAGTTCGGCGACGAGGAAAGGATACGCCGGCAGATGAGCCGCGATTCATCGATCTGTTTGTTGAACGCTTTTTGCCGCGCAAGGAAGAACAATTGTTCCAGGTCGAGTCCCAGCGAATCGATCCGCTTGAATGCGAGGATGTCCTCGGGAGTGATCTCGTCGTCCATCATCTCTTCCGTTTTCGGAAAGAGTTTATTCTCGTCGATCACATATTTGTTGATCTCCTTGAAATGTTCCAGTTTCGCCGCTTCTTCTCCGTACAGCTTTTCGCTCTGCATCTCAGCAATATCCAGCCCCGGTTTCAATTGGAAGAGCTGTTCCCCGGAGATATAATAGTCACCGTCGAGATAATCCGCGATCTCTTCTTTCACTCTCATGAAGGGAATGGAATGGATATTCCGGAATGCTCGCACGGTGTCTATGCCGTCCCCCAGCCAAGAGGCTTTCTCAGGAACGCGCAGGCCGTACCGATGCTTCAGGAATGCAAGGATCGTCGGTGTCACATCCAGGTGGGAGGAGACAGAGGAGAATTTCACCGGTGCTTTGATCATCGGCGAGAAGATCATCAGCGGAACATGGAACCGGTCGATCTTCGTTGCGGACGGGATTGGAATGATACGATGGTCCCCGGTCAGGATGAAGATGGTGTTCTTATAGTCGGGACGTTTTGCATATTCGGTGAACAGATACCGGATGGCATCATTGAAATACAACAGACTTGCAAACTGATCGCGGTATGCGGTCATGCCGGATTTTTGTTCCGGTGTGACCGGAAGATTCCTGAGTGTGGCATCGAACAGGCGAAGATAGTACGGTCTGTTCGGGGGCAGGAACGGTTCATGCGTGCTCATGGTCAGATAAATATCCAGCCGCGATGCGGGACGCTGCTCGGCCAGTGTTTCGATCGCTTTCCGGAACACCTCGCCGTCCGGATAACCCCAGGAGAATCCGTCGGCATTACCGGTCGCTTTCTGGAAATCCGGACCGAACTTCGATTCATCCATGATCAGACTGACCTGTTCACGTTCCAGGAAGACATCCTTCTTGTCGAAATTCTTGTTCCCGCCGTACATGAAATTGACACGGTAATTGTTCTGATTCAGCAGACGGATAAGCGAGAGATGCCGCGGCATACGGTATTCCAGTTCGTTGAATCCTTTTTCACCGTACGGAAGCGACCCGAGCAGAGACGGAAGCACGCCGAATGTCCTGCCGGAATTGCTGAGAAAATTCTCCCAGTAGAGACTCCGTTTGGAAAGCGAATCGAGGAACGGAACAAAACCGCCGTAGCGCGCCCCTTCGCCCACAAAGTCCCTTCCCATTCCTTCTGCGATGATCACGACGATATTCGGCGGGACGGATGATGGTTCAAAATATGGTCCCAGCACATCGTTGTAAGGGAATGTGCGGAGGAGAGGATATTCTTCGCCGATATTTGCGGTGGAGATGGACGGGGCAATAAAATAACCGAATACTTTCGCCGCGAAGTAATGTGTCTTATTGATGGAGAGATTGAATTCCTGTTCAGAAGTGTAATTCTTCGGCGATGGAAAAGCGAACAGGGAAATCACAATGAAGAATATGGAAAGACCGGCGAATCCTCCGGCGATCCATTTTCCGATCATCAGTCGTTTGTGAAAGAACAGATGCAGACCGATCACGGCGAACAGTGTTCCGTACGGAAGAATCACGGAAACGAAACTGACGCTCGTTGATGAAGCAACGGTGAACTTGATGTCGCTTGCGGAGTAACCGAAGATATCCGCGCCGAGAGGAAGGAGCGTGATGGAAAAATATTTTATCAGGCCGAACTGCATCACACCGGTCACTAAGGCCAGCGCATAATACATCCAGCGTGCCGCCTTTTCCGAGTAAAAAAAGAGAGGCACAAACAGCAGCAGCAAGATCCCCGAATAGGTAAAGAAAAATAACAGATCGGACGCGATCATGTTCAGCGCAACGGAACTGTACGCTATGGAACTTCCGTGTTTCAGTGAAACGAGATAGATCTCGAACGGTCGTGAGATGAGCACGAACAGCGCCAGAACAATACTAAGGGAAGCAAATGAACTCAGTGCATTGATCGCTCGTTCGGTGGTCGGATTCTGTTCGGAGTGTTCCATAATGGATATGTTTTATGAATGGACGATTGATTCCTGAAAATATACTCAAGCGATGAGTGGAAAGAAAGAATGAAAATAAGGGGAAAAGAGGCACGGATCCCATGAAGGTCCGTGTGAACTTCATCTGTTTCGGTCAATATTGCGGGAATTGATAGAATAGAACACCAATCCGGGAATGATGAATGTAATACATCCCAGGATCAGTTTGAACTCGTACCCTGAGATATTCTCAATGGAGTTGTTCGGAATGAAAGAGACAACAATGCCGGAGAACGTGACGATCGTGCCGAATATTCCGGCACCGGTGAGGATGTTCTTGTTCCGGAAATATCCCGGTCGTGAAGGATACGATCGGTCGACCCGTATCAATCCTGTGAACATATACAGATAGGGGATCAATTGAAGGATTACCGTCGTCTGCAGCAGGATGAGATACATGTCATGAACGCTCGTTCCTCCCGAGGAGGTAAAGATGATGATACCGCTCGATGCACATCCCTGTACGATCAGCGCCACATACGGCGTAAGATACTTCGGGTGGATCCGGCCGATTGCGGATGGAAGATATTTGTCGATCCCGATGACGAACGGAATGCGTGCCGCGCCCGAGAGCCAGGCGGAGGTGTTCCCTGCCGCGTTGAAGATCATCAGAACGCCGATCGGGAAGACGATCCACGCAAGCCCGATCTCGCCGGCGGCTTTCTCTATCCCTTGCAGAATTCCTTCGATGATGCCTATCTCCTGCGATGGAATGGCTACGAGAAGAGATGAGGTGACGATCAAAAAGAGTGTTACTGTGCTGATGCCGGCGATCATCACCGCGCGGGGAATGTTCCGCTCCGGTTCCTTGATCTCGTCGCCGAGAATGGAGCCGAGTTCCAGTCCCACGTAATTCAAACAGACCACACTCAACAGTGAAACGAATTGCCAATCCATCGTTTTCGGAATCAGTGCACTTAGCGAAAGCTCATTCGATGGACCGCGCTTCAGAAAGACGAGCACACCAATCGTCAATATCGTCGATGCAGTAATGAATGTACCGGTAGCGCCGATGTTCTGGATCCATTTCCCTACGGTGAATCCCCGCACATTCAGAATGGTGATGATCCAGAGGATCACGAGTGAGATGCATTCCATCATCAGCGGATCCTTCGACAGGAATCTCGTCTGTTCGCCGCCGATATAGGAAGTGAATCCTATAATATAGATAAGAAGCGTCGGGATGTAGAAGATATTATTGACCCAGTAGCACCAGCCGGAGAGGAAACCGTGAAAATTCCCGAACGATGCTTTTGTCCAGTTGTAAATACCCCCTTCTTCGGAAGAACGGTGCGAGAACTCCAGCACTGCTACCGCCTGCGGAATAAAGAAGAAGAGGAAGCCGATCATCCACAGGAGCAATGCGGATACGCCGGCTCCTGCGATCACCGGAACACTGTTCAGGTTCACCAATGCCGCGATAAGGAAAAAAGAGAGGTCTCGAAGTCCGAGAACTCTTACAAGGTGTGGTTTCTGTTCTTCCACGATCTCCCGGATAAGTGATAACTGGAGTGGTTTCGAATCACTGAATGTAGAACCTACAATCTTCAACCAAGAAAATCAAGGCGAAGTTGAAAAATCATGAAATAATTGATTTTCACCTCCACGCTCTCTACCTTTATGTATTCATGAAATTCTCGTCGCTTCCATATTTTGTTCAACTCTCGATTCATACTCTGATTATTGCCGGGGTAACGAAAGCGGGATCAATGATCTCACCGGTTGAACCATCGGCATTCTTCCTCTGGTCGCCCGCGGGATTGTCGATCGTCATCGTGACACTTTCCGGAATGCGGTTTCTTCCGGCAGTCTTCATCGGAACAGCCGCAGTGTACATCCCTGCAATGCAGTCGTATCCGCTCGGTGCCGCATTGGCGGCTGGTTCCACAATTGAAGCGGCGATCGGAATAGTGCTGCTTCGCAGGAACAATTTCAGACCGGCACTCAAAACATTCCGCGATGTCGGGACATTGCTCTTTATTGCAGGTGCGGTCAGCACGTTTATCAATGCGCTGGTGAGTGTGACAAGCATTGCCCTGATCGGGGGAGGAAGTTTTAGCGGATACGGTACCTCTGTTATTTTGTGCTGGACGAGCAGTCTGGCGGGATCGATCGTTATCGCTCCATTATTGTTCGTCCTCACCTCCCGCAATCCGAAAGGATTCACCACGAAAGGGATCGCTGAACTGATGATGGTGATCGTGATCGTCCATCTTGCGTCCGGGTTCGTCTTCCACGAAGCATCATTCCTGAATCAGATGAAGTATTCCATGGCGTTCGTACTGTTCCCGTTCGCCATCTGGGCGGCGGTTCGGTTCGGAATGACCGGTTCGGTCGTGACAACATTTGTGATCGCCATGAATGCCATTCTTTCCGCACAAGTTCCGGCGGAGCAGATCGCTGCCGGGCTGGGCGGATTCAATCTCTTCATTATGAATATGTTCCTGATCGTGCTCGGCACAACATCGCTTGTGCTGGCTGCACTGACGGAAGAACGGGCTGCAGCAGAGCGGTCCATAGAAAAGAGCAAAGAGAGTTACCGCATCATCACCGAGCAGACAGGACAGATCATCTATGATTATGATGTTCCCTCCGGTGCCGTTCGCTGGAGCGGAGCACTCGCTGAAGTGACGCAGTATACACCGGAAGAATTTGTGAACGTGGGGATAGAAGAGAGAGCGGCAATGATCCATCCCGAGGACCGCGGCCGTACCGAACGAGAGTTGACCGAATGTATGCGCACACACCGGGAGTTCAATATTGAATATCGGCTGCAGCGAAAGGATGGTTCTTCCGTGCATATTCTCGACCGCGGAGTATTCCTGTACCGGAAGGAAAGCGATGTGATGGCATACAGAATGCTTGGGACGATGGCGGATGTTTCGAACGTTCATTTGACGTTGAGTAAACTCAGTGAAAGTGAAGAGCGGTTCCGTATCCTGATCGAGAAGAGTGCCGACGGTATCATCTTAATGGATAAACGTTCGCGGGTCACATTCGTTACCCCTTCTGTCACCTCCATTATCGGATATTCGCCGGAAGAATTACTGAATACGAGTATCCTCGAGCTTCTCCACAAATCCGAAGTAAAGAAATATGCATTCAAATTCGGCAGGCTGTTGCTGGAAGCGGAACGGAGCGAATATCTGCTCGGTCGTTTCCGACACAAGAATGGTGAGTGGGTATATGTGGAAGGAATGGTCACGAATCTGTTTAGTAATTCCACTGTGAACGCTTTTGTGGCGAATTTCCGTAATGTAACGGACAGGGTCATTGCTGAAGACTGGTTGAAACGGTCGCTGCAGGAAAAGGAGATACTGTTGAAAGAAGTGCATCATCGCGTGAAGAATAACATGCAAGTGATCTCGAGTCTTCTTAATTTACAATCGGCATCGATAAAGAATGAGAGAACGCTCTCCATGTTCCGCGAAAGTCAGAACCGTGTGAAATCGATGGCGCTTGTCCATGAGATCCTCTATCAGTCGCAGGATATTGCCAGCGTCAATTTCTCCGTGTACGTCAAACAGATGACATCATCGCTGCAGAAATCATTCGGTGTCCGTGCGCGGGATATCGCGGTGAAGGTGAAGATTCCGAACATCGTGCTCGATATCGACGAAGCGATCCCGTGCGGACTGATCGTGAATGAGCTGATCTCGAATTCGATCAAATATGCGTTTCCAAAGCGTCTCGACAGTGTGATTACTGTTGAATTGAAAAAGAAGAAACATAGTTTTGTCTTGTGCGTTCGCGATAACGGCGTGGGACTTCCAAAAAAAGCGGAACAGTCTCGGTCACTTGGACTTACACTTGTCCGCGCATTATCGGAGCAGTTGAAAGGGAAACTTACAGTTTCGGTCGATCGGGGGACGACATTCACTGTGGAGTTTCCAATCCATCAATCCATAACAACTATGACACCGCCTGCTGTATGAAGAAAAAGAAAGTCCTCATCGTTGAAGATGAAAAGATCGTTGCCCTCGATCTTCGATCGATTCTGAAGAGTGCGGGATATTCCGTTGCGGGAGAAGTCTCCACCGGAAAACAGGCCATTGCGGCAGCAGAGGAGCAAGCGCCGGACATCATCCTGATGGACATTTCCCTGAAGGGTACCATGTCCGGAGTTGAAGCGGCAAAGTTCATCATCGACCAATTCGATATTCCCATCATTTTCCTTACGGCAAATTCCGATTCCAAGACCCTTGAACTTGCAAAGCATGTCAGCGCCTACGGCTATATCCTGAAACCGTTTGATGAACGGGACATCCGCACGACAGTGGAATTGGTGCTGTACAAGCACCTGGCAGAAGTGCAGGTAAAACAACAGCGCCGCTGGCTTGAGACAACACTCCGCAGTATCGGTGATGCGGTGATTGCAACGGATAAACGCGGACTGGTCACATTCATGAATCTGGTCGCGGAACAACTGACCGGCTGGACGCAGGAAGGAGCGGCGGGAAAGAAACTCGGCGAGGTGTTCGTCATCGAAAATGAGGATACCGGAAAACGTCTGCCGAATCCTGTCGCCACTGTTCTGCGCAACAGAGCTCCGCTCAGTCTCACCAATCACACCATCCTCATCGCGAAGAACGGAAAACGGACATTCATCGAGGACTCCGCCGCGCCGATCTTTGATGATACAACAGTGATCATCGGTGTTGTGCTGACGTTCAGGGATGTCACAGAGAAACGCAAAGTGCAGGATGAACTGAACAAGAACGAACAGCGGTTCCGCGCACTCATCGAAAAAAGTTCCGAAGTCGTTTCGATCCTCGACAGTACAGGGAACATCAGTTATACGACCGGGTCCATCACCACCATGCTGGGATATACAGTGAAGGAGATGATCGGAAAGAACTCCTTCGACTTCCTTCATCCCGATGAATTGAAAACGAACAGAAAATTATTCGAAGAGCTGCTGCGTCAGTCCGGAAAGACCGTGCTTACCCAGCTGCGTTTCCGTCATAAGGATCGGTCCTGGCGCTGGCTGGAAGCGGTCGGGACCAATCTGCTGAACGATCCTGCGGTGAATGGACTCGTCGTCAACTTTCGCGATTTTACGTACAAAAAAGATGCGGACGAACAGCTGAACCATCTCAATCAGCGTTTGGGACTCATTGCCCGCGTGACGAATGAAGTGATCGGTGCACTGCCGATCCAAAAGCAGACGCGCGAAATGATCGAGCAGGTGAAGAACGCATTTGCCGTTGAAGCGGTCATTGTCCGAGTGACGGAGGATGAACATCTGCATCTGCTCGCCAGCATCGGGGTGGACGAACACCGTCTTACCCGTTCCATTCCGACCAACTATGGAATCTCCAAGCAGATCATGGCCAGCCGGCGTGCACTGGCGGTGAAGGACGTTCGAGAGAGTTTTCCGACGCTCGTCCTTCGTGATCAAGCAGGATTCGATTCAAAAAAATTCGATTTTATCTCGTATGCCGGCGCTCCGCTGCTGATCGGTCACACGGTGATCGGCATTATCGGACTTTATTCGAAAGGAACGATACGCGAATTCTCCGCCACCGATTTGGAACATCTGCAGATCGTTGCCAATCACATTTCCGTTGCCATCGCGAATGCACGCCTGTTCAAAGAGATCCGCGAACAGAATGTGGAAATGATGAAGCATATCGAGGAACAATCACGCGCTGAGAAACTTCTGCGGGACAGCGAAGAGCGGTATCGTGAACTGGTGGAACATTCGCCGACCGCCATTTTCGTCCACGTGAACGGCATCATCCAGTTCGTGAACCACGCCACCATCATCCTGTTCGGTGCTTCCGTTTCAGCGGAACTGATCGGACGAAGAGTGGTCGATCTTATTCATCCGGATTTCCGCGAACACGCCGAAGAACGGATGCAGAAGGTCTATTCGAACTATATGCTTCCGATGACGGAACAGAAATATCTCCGGCTGGACGGTGCAACGATCGATGTGGAGATCTCTTCGATCCCGTTCACGTTCGAGGGAGAACCGGCGGCTCAGGTGATCGCGCGGAATATCACCGAACGGAAACAGCACGAAGTGGCGCTGCTCGAATCGGAACTGCGTTTCCGTTCGCTCTTTGAGAACGCGAAGGATGCAGTGTTCCTTGCCGATACCAAAACAGGAATGGTGATCGATGTGAATGCGGAGGCGGAAAAACTGCTGAAACGTTCGCGTATTGAGATCATCGGTAAACATCAGTCATTCATCCATCCACCGGAACGGTCCGAAGAGGCCGAATCGCTCTTCCGGGAACAGATCCTCACGCTCGGCGAACATCCCATCGAATTCGAAGTGATTGATTCCACCGGCAGACGCATCCCCGTTGAGATCAAAGCGAGCGTTGTCCGTCTGGACGACAACCGCATCATCTCGCAGGGAATCTTCCGTGATATTTCAGAACGAAAATTGGCGGAAGAATCCCTCCGCGAAAGTGAACACCGCTTCCGCACGCTGGCCGAGAATCTTCCCGGCGTTGTCTATCTTTGCAAGAATGATGACCGGTTCTCCATGCTCTATCTGAACGATCAGGTGGAACAACTGACCGGATATGCAAAGGATGATTTTCTTGATGACCGGATCTCCTTCGTCGATCTGTATCACCCGGACGATGTCTCCGAAATTATGGAAGGGGTGAATGCAGCGCTTGCACACAGACGGCCGTTCCATCTCACTTACCGCATCAAGCATAAGAACGGCTCCTGGCGCTGGATCGATGAACAGGGGATCGGGATCTACCGGGATGATTCCATTTTAAGACTCGAAGGATTCCTCAGTGATATTACGGACCGGAAGATTGCCGAATCGGCGTTGACCGAGAGCGAAGAGAAATACCGCCGTCTGTTCGAGGATTCGAAGGACGGTATCTACATCACCACGTTCGACGGACAGCTCGTTGATGTGAACTCTTCTATGATGGAGATCCTCGGTTTTACGGATAAGGAAGAGATGAAGCAATTCAACGTGCGGGATTTTTATTTCTATCCGTACGACAGACTGAAACTGATCCGCGAACTTGAACTGAACGGTTATGTGAAAGATTTCAGTGTTACGCTGAAGAGGAAGGACTCCAACAAAGCACACGTGCTCGTCACCACCGTCGTCATCCGTGATGAGCGCGGCAGACCGATCATGTTCAACGGTTCCATGCGCGATATTACGGAAAAGAAACAACTGGAACAGCAGCTCATCCAGGCGCAAAAGATGGAAAGCATCGGAACACTGGCCGGAGGGATCGCGCACGACTTCAACAATCTGCTCGCCATGATCCTCGGCACCGCGGAACTGATCAAGCGTCACGCCGCGGAAAGTCCTTCCATTCAGAATTATATCACCCGCATCATCGAAGCGTCGGAACGCGGCTCATCAATTTCCAAACAGCTGCTCCTCTTCGCGCGTCCCGAACAATCCGAACTGCAGCCAGTCTCCGTTCAAAGTATTGTGGAGCAGGTGAATGATTTTCTGTCGCACTTCCTGCCGAAGACTGTCGTCGTCCGCTGTGAATTGACGGACGGTTCTCCGATGATCATGGGGGATGAAGGACATCTGCATCAGGCGGTGCTGAATCTTTCCATCAATGCGCGCGATGCTATGCCGAACGGCGGACTTATCACCATCGGTGTAAAACGTATTGATGGTGATTCTGTTCGTCAGCAATTTATTGAAGCGGCTGATCGCGAGTTTATAGCCGTTGCCGTGCACGATACCGGTACCGGAATGGAAGAGGAGATCCAGCAGCGGATCTTTGAACCGTTCTTTTCCACCAAATCCCGCGGAAAAGGGACCGGTTTGGGACTTGCTATCGTCCACGGTATTGTAAAGCTTCATCAGGGATTCATAAACGTGCAGAGTAAAAAAGGAATCGGCACAACATTCACCATGTTCTTTCCATCCATCACCGTCGAAACGGCGGGAACACAACTGCACGAGGCACCTATGACCGGCGAGAACAAAGAGACCATTCTTATTGTTGACGATGAAGAGATGCTTCGCGAGATCCTTCAGGAAAGTCTGCGGGAAGAAGGATACAACATCATTTCTGCTTCGGACGGGATCGATGCGTTGAAGATGTATGCGGAACATCAGGATTCTATCTCGCTCGTCATTACCGATCTGGGAATGCCGAACATGGGGGGAGAAGAATTGTTCGACAAGCTGCATGCGATGGATCCGAAACTGAAAGTGATCATCTCGTCAGGGTATCTCGATAATTCCACCCGCTCCGATCTTTTAAGGAAAGGGATCAAAGACGTTCTCACAAAACCGTACCGCTTTGATATGATCTTTACAGCCATCCGGCGCATTCTGGACAGAGAATAAATTCATGAAAATTATCATTACCGGCGGTACAGGTTTCATCGGCACACAT
>CAIVNT010000623.1 GCA_903907305.1 uncultured Ignavibacteriota bacterium | reverse complement strand
TGGACAATGCCGAGCCGTTCTATAATATCTACGGCGGCACGCAGGATAACGCTACACTCGGCGGACCGTCGCGCACCACCAGCAAGTACGGCATCCACAACTACGACTGGTTCGTCACCGTGGGCGGCGACGGATTCGAATCGGCGGTCGATCCGACCGATCCGAACATCGTCTATTCCGAATCCCAATACGGCGTCCTTGGACGGTTCGATAAACGGACGGGCGAAGTGCTCGGCATTCAGCCGATCGAGGAGAAAGGTGATACACCTTTGCGCTGGAATTGGGATACGCCGCTGATCATTTCCCCGCATTCCGGAACACGGCTCTATTTCGGTGCGAACAAACTCTTACAGAGCGACGACCGGGGCGCATCGTGGAAAGCGGTGAGCGGCGATCTTTCCCGGCAGAAAGACAGGAACACGATACCGATGATGGGAAAATTGTGGAGCATCGACGCAGTGAACCGCCACGGCAACACCGCTGCTTGGGGAACATTGTCGCAGATCTCCGAATCCCCGCTGAAAGAGAATCTTCTCTATGTGGGAACGGATGACGGACTGATCCAAGTAAGCGAGGATGGCGGAGCGAATTGGAAGAAGAACGAAAAGATCTCGGGCGTTCCCGAACTGGCATACTGCACGGTGGTAGCCGCATCCAAACTGAACGAGAACGTAACGTATGCGGCGTTCGATAATCATCAGCAGGGGGATTTCAAGCCGTATCTTTTGAAGAGTGAGGATAAAGGGAAGTCGTGGAAACTCATTGCGAATAATCTCCCCGCGAACGGTTCGGTGAAATCGTTCGCCGAGGACCATGTTGATCCGAATCTGCTCTTTGTCGGTACGGAATACGGACTCTTCTTCACGAACAACGGCGGAAAGATATGGACACAGCTCAACTCCGGACTGCCGCTCATTCCGGTGAAGGATATGGAGATACAGAAACGGGAGAACGATCTTGTGCTTGCCACGTTCGGCAGAGGATTCTATGTGATGGACGATTACACGCCGCTCCGCAATCTGAAGAATGAGACATTGGAGAAAGATGCGTTCCTCTTCCCGGTGAAAGATGCGCTGATGTTCGTAGAACGAGATCCGTTCACAGGCGATGACCAGGGCTGGCAAGGGGATAATTTCTATCATGCCTCCAATCCGCCGTTCGGCGCCACATTCACTTTCTATCTGAAGGAAGCACTGAAGACGAAGAAGCAAATCCGTAAAGATGCGGAGAAGGAAGCGGACAAGAAAAAGACTGACATCAAGATCCCGACGATTGAAGAATCCCGATCGGAGATCGACGAGGAAGTCCCTTCTATTATATACACCATAAAAGATGCTTCGGGGAATATCGTCCGTAAATTAAAAGGAGAGAATACAGCAGGAATCAGCCGCATTGTGTGGGATCTGCGCTACTCCGCACTTGACCCCGTGACCAACTTATCCGCGGCGGATGGTAAGAATGCCGGCTGGTTCGTGATGCCGGGGAATTACTGCGTCTCCGTTTCGAAGAAGGTGGATGGTGTGATGACGCAGCTTGCCGGTCCGGTCGAGTTCATCTGCAAGCCGCTAGGCACTCCGTCCGTCCCGACAAAGGACCGCGCTACGCTTGTTGCGTTCCAGCAGAAAGCATCCAAACTGCAGAGGACGATCCTCGCCGCGAACAATTACGTGAGCGATGTGAAGTCGAAACTCGGAGCGGTGAAAGCATCGCTGATGCAGACACAGTCCGACGTAACGCCGCTTGTGCTGAAAGTGCATCAACTGGAAGTACGATTGACGCAAATGAAACGTGCATTTAACGGCGACGATGTCATCTCCCGAAGGAATGATACCGCTCCCGCCGGCATCCTTGCACGATTGAATACGCTGACGGAAAGTTTTTTCAGTTCAACAGCTGATCCGACGGGGACGCAGCAGAAAGCATATCAGATCGCGGTTGACGATTTCGATGTGCAGTATCAGGAGTTGAAGAAGATCTCCGAGACGGAGATCCCATCGCTGTATAAAGAGATGAGTGCGGCTGGTGCGCCGTATATTCCGGGGCAATTGCCTGGGTGGAAGAAAGAGTAATCGTCATCGCAATTCTGAGTCTCGGGCGATTATGAGCGCAGCGAAGAATCTGAGGTAATGAATTGTGAGATTGTGCGTTCCGGATTCTTCCCAACGGGACCTTCGGTCGGTCGTCACCAAAAACGGTGACTCCCTCAGAATGACAGCGTGCTGTTACTCTGAGCGCAGCGAAGAGTCTGAAGCTAACGACCGAAATGCTTGCGCTACAGATTCCCCGCCTGACCGACGCAGTCGGGCAGGGAGCGACCGACCTACGGTCTCGTAGAGAAGCAATCTCCTCAGAGGATTGCTTCGTCGTCCTAATAAAAAAATCATGAGACTCCTCGCAATGACCCATCAATTTTGAGATAGTTTACAGTGAATATTGAAGATTTTTTCAGTTTT
>CAIVNT010000622.1 GCA_903907305.1 uncultured Ignavibacteriota bacterium | reverse complement strand
TAAAAATCAAATTCCAATTTTCAAATTCCAAACGCTGCAAACAGAATTCCGTTCTCATACTCAATGGAATAATTGGAATTTGTTGTTTGTTATTTGGAATTTCTCATCCGCTGTTTCTCTTCATACACTCGCGCCGCTTCTCTTACCCATTCGCCGTTATCATGTGCCGCGCGGCGGGACTGCATACGTTCGTGATTGCAGGGACCATTTCCGTTAATGACTGCATTGAATTCATTCCAGTCGATCTCTCCGATCTCCCAGCTGCGGGTCTGCTCATTGAATTTCAGTTTCTCGTCGGGGATCGACAATTCCCATTTCTGAGCCTGCTCCACGGTCATATCGATATAACGCTGACGGAGTTCGTCGTTCCCTTTCAACTTGATCTTCCATTTCATCATATCAGGACTGTTGGGTGAATTCGTATCGTGCGGCCCGAACATCATCAGTGTAGGCCACCAGAACCGGTTGAATGATTCCTGTACCATCGCTTTTCCTTTTTCACCGGATGCAATAAGCGTTGCAATGATCTCCATCCCCTGCTTTTTATGGAAGTTCTCTTCTTTGCAGATCCTCAGAAGTGCACGGGAATACGGACCATACGAACATTTCGCCATCGTCGTCTGATTGATGATCGCGGCGCCGTCCACCAGCCAGCCGACCATTCCCATATCCGCCCAGCTGAGTGTGGGATAATTGAAAATGGAAGAATATTTCGCTTTGCCTGTGTGAAGCTGATCGTACATCTCTTCACGCGAGATGCCGAGGGTTTCTGCAGAACTATAGAGGTAGTGACCGTGTCCAGCTTCGTCCTGCACTTTGGCAATGAGCGCGAGTTTTCGGCGAAGTGACGGTGCGCGGGTGATCCAATTTCCTTCGGGAAGCATGCCGACGATCTCGGAATGTGCATGCTGGGAGATGAGACGCATCAGCTGTCTGCGGTATTTTTTCGGCATCCAATCTTTGGGTTCGATCGTTTCGCCGTCCGCAATGCGCTTGTTGAACTGTTCTTCCAATACAGCGATGTTTTCGCTCACGTTGACCTATCGAGAATTGTGGTTCTGTTTGAGTCTATTGGGAATGTTTGAAAGAATATACAAAAGGTGAGTGCTTTTGCAAAATCAATTTTGCGGTACAATTTCTGGCGTCAGCCACAAATACACAAAGACACTAATGCATCAAAAAACTATCTCCACTAAATTTTTGGTATTTGGCGTTTTGGTGATTTTGTGGCGAAAAGAGGAAAAATTATTGATCTCCCATTTCATGTGTCTCTGTATTATGCTCTATACTGAACAGGAATTTTGCTTTCGGATTGTTGTCGATCGCGCGCTGGAGCGCATATTTGGATTCGGAGATGTAGACAAGATTTGCGTGCTTATCAAAGAAGATCGATCCCGGATGGATCGTCTTGAGCCATTCAATATCCGCTTCTTTTTCATACTGCACCCATGATGCTTTGTAGAGACTTAACGGACGGAAAAGACACGGAGCGCCGTATTCATTTTCCAGACGG
>CAIVNT010000621.1 GCA_903907305.1 uncultured Ignavibacteriota bacterium | reverse complement strand
GCAATCCTTCGGCGCATGCCGACCTGCCTGCACCAAGGGTGTCGCTTCGCGACCGGCAGGCAGGTAAACAACATCGGCATTTGCTCAGGATGAACAGAACGGCGACATCGCGCCGAAGCATTGTCGGGAAATACAAGACTATTTAATAGAAATGGCACTAGGCATTTCTTAGGGGCGTGGCATCTTCGGTGTTCATTATTTGATCAACATCATTTTTTTGATCTGCATTTTGTCACCGCTTTGCAATTTGGAGAAGTACATGCCGCTTGCCAGTTTTAACGCATCGAACTGTACGGAATACGAGCCTGCAGATTTTACTTCATTCACAAGCGATGCCACTTCCCGTCCGATCACATCATATACCTTCAGAATTACATGGCCGGTGGCCGGCAGCTGATACGCGATGGTCGTGCTCGGATTGAAAGGATTCGGATAGTTCTGACTGAGGCTGAATACCGACGGAGCACCGTTCACTATTACTTCCACATCACCGGAATATTTGAATTTGCCGTCACGGTCGATCTGTTTCAAGCGATATGCGATTGTACCGTTCAGAACGTTATCAACATAGGAGTATGATCTCGGTGCGTTGCTTGTTCCTGCCCCTTCTATAAAGCCGATCTTCGCCCACGCAAGCTGAGAATTGCCCGTAACCCGACGCTCAATGGCAAAACCGTAATTATTTACTTCGGTTGCCGTATTCCATTTCAATTCCACCAAATTATTCTTTGCTGACGCAATGAGTGAAACTATTTCCACCGGAAGCGGTGTCGATACACCTCCGGATAAGCGGGTAAGGAAAAGATACTTTGGAGTACCAGGATTGTAATTGCCTGCGAAAACAATATTACCGTCATCTTGGATGGCTGCCGTATTTACCCATTCATCAGTTCCAAATGTTGTTACGCCGGCGGTTCCGAAATCCGGGTCCAATGAGCCATCACTTTTGAACCGTATAACATAGCTGGCAGGTACGGTGAGAATATTCAATTGTTTGTTCATTGAGCCGGCTCTGTGAATCACTCCATCAGGATTCGCCGAACTAATAATCGGTGCTACACCACCTGTCACGACATATTTTCCATCAGATTGAATGAAGATCGACTTCACATAATTTCCAAAACCAATGTCCGCATAACCTGAGGATGAAAATGATGCGTCCAACACGCCGGTTGAAGAGTAGCGTGCAAGGGTAATGCTCCCGGTAGAAGTGCTCATACCGATAACAATGATCTTACCATCCGATTGCAAGACAAGACTTCGATCACCAATGGACCCGTTCGTAGTGGACGCTTGAATATTTCCATCAAATAGTTTCCCACCCGTGCCGAACGATGCATCCAGCGAACCATCCACAGCATAGCGCACCAGACCCAATCCTTCGGTAGAGTTGTACCCTTCTCCGGCAACGATAATTTTGCCGTCAGATTGAATGACAACCGAATACGCTGTTTCCGTCATTCCATCTCCTGTGCCAAAGCTTGTTATCACCTTTCCTCCTGTGCCGAAGGTATTATCTAATGTACCGTTCGTAGTATATCGCGCCACACCAAACTGTCGAGCGACAAACGATACTGGCATAGGAGGTTGGACTTCCCCCACCACAACAATTTTTCCATCCGACTGAATGACAACCGAATTTGGTTCGTCCATATCACTATAAAAATCTGTGGAGACAATACCACCGGTGCCAAATGTGTTATCCAACGATCCATTGGAGTTATATCGTAAAACATAGAAGTTCATCGGATCCCCCTTTGCGGTCACGACAATTTTTCCATCCGATTGAATCATTATCGATTTTGCAAACCTGGCAGGGGTACCGGTCAATGCAATACCGGAGGTACCGAAAGAATTGTCAAGCGTACCGTCTGCATTATATCGTACAATTGTCGGGAGGTAAACCGTACCGTCGAAACAAGATCCTGCGGTAAGAATCTTTCCATCCGGCTGGAGCGCAATGGAATTTACCGCGCTGTTCAGGTTCCCGCCGATATCATCCCAGCGCTTTCCGTCGTTGCCAAACGTAACATCAATATTCCCAAAGCTTACAACCGGAGGAGCTTCTCCGATAAATCGAGCAGCAAAAAAGAGCTGTTCAGTATTATCGCTGGAATATTCTCCGACAACAACAATTTTGCCGTCTGAGTGAATTGCCATTGACGAAATATAACCAGACCCGCCCGCTGTAAAAACATTGACGCCGTTGAAGTCAAACGTATTATCGAGCGATCCATCGGAGAGCAGACGAATAATTGCAGATGTTGATGCACCGGCAAGATAACTCACCGTATTGCCGGCGACAACGATCTTTCCATTTTGTTGAACCGAAATCGAAACTCCGGTGAAAGTGCTGTCAACAAGAGTCATACCATTGGTGCCAAATGTAGGATCCAATCCTCCGTTCGCATTCAATCGTAGAACTGCAAGACCTTCTGTAACAGTCGTAACTTGATTTAAATTGTCCCGGGAATGGTTAGAGTGATTCGTTTTCATTGCCTTACTACCTTCATCGCTGAATTTAGTACCAAGAAAAAGAATTTTACCATTTGCATCAATAGCAACAACATGTTCACCGGTTGAGTACGAAACATCGCTTGTTTCCCATTTTCCGTCGGTGTCGAAATTTGTATCCAGCGACCCGTCAGAATTATATCGGACGAGTCCGATGCCTCTATAAGTATACCCGGACACTACAATTTTCCCGTTTGACTGCAAAACAACCGAACACGCAGATTCGTTGCCGCTTCCAAAGAATGTGATCACCTTTCCACCAGTGCCGAATGTATTGTCCAAAGTTCCGTTGGTATTGTATCGCACGACTGTAAATCGTTGACCGTTTCCATCTCCCGCGACAAAAGCATACGCATCTCCCACAACAACAATTTTACCATCCTGTTGAATTGCAACAGATTTAGCAACATCGCTATTACCGAGGAAATCCGTCAAAACAATTCCATTAGTACCAAATGTGTTATCCAGCGAACCATCAGAGTTATATCGCACCACAACGAAGTCGCTTGGATGTCCTAAATAACCTACCGCAATAATCTTTCCATCAGATTGAAGAGCAATTGAATTGATATATGAATCGATTGCGCCAACCTGAGTAAAAACGGTTCCATTGGTACCGAATGTGTTGTCCAAAGTACCGTTCGTATTGTATCGTACGATGGCAAATCTGTTATAGGATCCCGGAGTACCCTTCCCTGCAGCAATAACCTTTCCATCCGATTGAATTGCTATCGCATTTGCTACGCTATTGCTTGTACCGCCGATATCATCCCAGCGTTTGCCGGTCGTGTTAAACGTACCATCGAGATTTCCATACACATCCGGCGAAGGAGGGATTGGAAACAACGGAATCGCTACCGGGACATTGCTGTTCGTGTTTGATGCATCTCCCAATTGTCCGTTAGTATTCCTTCCCCAGGAATAGACCAGGCCATTCGAAGCAAGTGCAAGTGAATAACTTTCTCCCGCAGAGATCGCAGAGATTTTTTTTCCGCTCAACTCACCGGATGCCGTTACTGTGACCGGTACATTGCTGTCTGTTCCTGTATTTCCATTTCCCAGCTCACCGGCGACATTGTATCCCCATGAGTAGACAGTGCTGTCAGAACTCAGCGCCAGCGCATGACCAAAACCGGCGTTAATTTTGATGATCGTTTTTCCGCTCAGCACACCGGTGGTGGAAACAGCTACCGGAATATCGCTGTTGGTATTGTCTCCATTACCCAGTTCGCCTTCAATGTTCCTTCCAGACGCATATACTGTCCCGTCAGAGGCGAGCGCATACGTACAAAACGAACCGGCAGTTATTGCGGTGATTGTTTTTCCGTTTAATGCACCGGATGTTGTGATCGCAACGGGAACATCGCTATCCGTTCCCATGTTTCCATTCCCCAGTTGACCTTTGTCATTGAGTCCCCATGTATGCAGAGAGTTGTCTGAAGCACGGACAATGACATGATAATTTCCGCAGTCAATAGCGGCGACCGTCTTTCCGCTTAACGACCCTGTCGTTGTAACGGCAACAGGAATATTGCTGTCTGTACCGGTATTGCTATATCCAAGTTGACCGTAATTATTTTGTCCCCAAGCATAGACCGTTCCGTCGGATGCAAGTGCAAGAGAGAAGCCGTATCCTGCAGCTATGGCAACGATTATTTTTCCGCTCAGCACGCCCGAAGTTGATACGGCAACCGGAACATTGCTGTTGGTGCCGGTATTACCATTTCCCAATTGCCCGTAATTGTTTTGTCCCCAAGCGTAGACCGTGCCGTCGGATGCAAGGGCAAGCGAATGAGAATTACCTGATGAAACTGTTGTAACAAATTTTCCGATCAACGCACCGGAAGTCGTGATCTCTTGTGGCGTGTTAGCGCTGGAATTATTTCCATTCCCTAACTGTCCATACGCATTGCTCCCCCATGAAAAGACTTTTCCATTGGCTTTTACAGCGATCGAATGGCTCGAACCATTGGTGATCTTTGTGACATTTGCTGCTGTCACTATTCCCGCTGCGAGAAAAAGAGACAGGCCAACTGCCCAAAGGGTAAAATTTCTTTTCATGTGGTTCTCCTTAGTGAGTAATGAGTTGATAGTGATTCAATTCCAAAGACAATTCTTGATCCTGTGGTTCCTGTAAATTGACGTTCCGTTTCGGATGTGACCGGATGCCCATTCCGCCGGCGATCCTGAAATTTTTCCACACACGATGGAACTCTGCAGTTTCATGGCGCCGGATATGATACGATTCTGACCTCCGTACGGCATAACGACATCATTGGTGATCGTGAGTTCATATGGACGGGGGATGTAAATTATTCAGATAAATTTATCCCGTTTCAATGCCGGTATCAATCCGTCTCTATACTCAATCCTCTGAGTAAATCTACTTAGGTATTCGAAATTCAATGTTGCGTTTATCAACGGTTTGCCAGTACAAAGGAAAGCCTTGTCAAGGATCCGTGAAAATGAATCAATCCTTGACAAGGCTTAACAACAGAATAAAAAGAGAAGCGACTAGATGATGTCTTTATTCTCCAGTGCGAAACGGAGTAACGCGTTCGACCCGGAGATGTTCAGTTTTTTGCAGATATTGTTCCGGTGGTTTTCTACTGTGCGGTGTGAGATAAAGAGAGTTTCTGCGATCTCTTTGCTGGGCCTGTTCTTTGCAACGAGTTGAAGTACTTTCCTTTCGGTGAGTGTCAAGGAGGACATTCCTGTGTCTGTCGTTCGTGCTGCATCGCCGGCAGTGGATTGCGAAAGAAAGTATTCGGTCATTACAGGACTTACATACCGTCCTCCGTTTAGCACGGTTTCGATGCATGTTAGCACTTCCGTCACGGCATTCTCCTTCACAACGAATCCGCGCACACCGTTCTTCATTGCTTCTCTCATCATCAGCCCATCCTTATGAGCAGTCATGATGATCACCGATGTATCGATATGTTCTTTTTGGATCGACCGTGCTACATCAAGCCCGCTCATTTTCGGCATATCCATATCCAGGATCGCGATCACCGGCATATGCAGACGTATCAGGGAGAGCGCATGTTCACCGTCCGACGCCTGACCGATACAGTGCAATAATGGATTTCGTTCAAGGATCATCTGCATACCCTGCCGGACGATGGGATGGTCATCGGCGCAGATAAATGTAATTTTCGTCATAAGAGCTTCATTTGAATGGGCAGAAGGATGTTCATTGTTGTTCCTTCACCCGGACTTGAGATCAGAGAATACGTGCCGTTCAGCAGGTGTATCCGTTCGGCGATGCCGGAAAGACCGAGTCCTCCGGCCATTTTCGAAATGCGCGTCATTTCAGGATCGAATCCCTTCCCGTCATCCTGAATGAAGATGCGGAAATGTGACTCCTCGATCCCGATGATCACCGTGAGAGTCTTTGCCGCAGCATGCTTCAGCACATTGTTGATCAATTCCTGAAGGATGCGATAGACCATGATCTCGTCATCCTTTGCGAGGAGTCCGTCCACCGGATTGATTTCCCGTTCAACGATCAATGTGGTAGCATTTGCGATGTTATCCATCAGATATTTCAGCGTCAGTGTGAGTCCTAACCTGTCCAAATGTGACGGACGCAGTTCATGGGACATCTTTCGGGTATCTTCCAGCGTCTCTGCGGCCAGTGCGGATATCTCGTTGACCTGATCGATCAATCGTGAAGGATCGGCGCTCAACTCCAGGGCAAGTTGTGCCCGGTGCTTGATCAATAAGATGTTCTGGCTCAGACTGTCGTGGATCTCACCCGCGATCTTTTTCCTTTCCTGTTCCTGCGACGTGATCAATTGACGGGAAAACATCTCCTGCTCTTTCGCTTTCTGCTCCAAAGCTCTCACCCGCAAGAAATAGAAACTGGGACCGGCGACGATAAGCACAAAACCGATCAGCAGTTTGAACCACAGGCTCTGCCAGAACGGAGGAAGGATGATGACCGGTATCGCTGCGCCGAGAGTATTCCACGCTCCGTCATTATTTGCAGCGATCACGTTGAAACTGTACGACCCGGGAGGCATGTTCATGTACACCGCTTCGCGTTTATTTCCGGCATCGATCCAATGTTCATCATAGCCATCCATTCTGTACTTGAACCGCAGCCGCTCAGGTGCAGAAAAACTCAGGGCGGTATAGTTGAATTCAATGATCCGTTCCGTCTCTCTGACGGTCACCGTCGTGTCCAAAGAACGCTGCTGCAGATCAACGCGGATTCGTTCGATCACGACCGGAGGGAGGATTGAATTTCTCCGAACGTGTTCGGGTCTCACCGACGCGACTCCGTTCACAGTCGGGAACCATAACCGTCCATCCGGACTCTTATAGGCTGACGGTTGGAATCCTCCATTCGTTTCACGGTTGACCATTCCGTCTGCTGTTGTGAACAATGTACTGATGATCTCTTCCTTCTCTCCATCGGCGATCCGATCAAGTTGTGCCTTATTCACGCTGAAAATACCACGATTGCATCCCATCCACAGCCAACCTGCATCATCCTCAAGAATGTGGGAGACTAAATTATCGTACAGTCCCTGTTCCTGACGAAAATTCACCGTTGTATCGTTCTTCATCCTGAACAGCCCTCTGCCGTAAGTACCGATCCATAGGACGGATTCACCGTCTTCATACAAGGCTCTGATCGTGACAGCAGGAATACTCTTCTCCGGAAGACAGAGAGTGTCATCAGCAGAACGCAGTGTAAACAATCCGGCATTCGTTCCGATGCGGATCCTTCCGCTCCGGTCCTCGCAAAGTGAACGGACTTCGTAATTCTTCCGTCCGTCTTCCATCACTATCCGGACAATGCTGTCGTTCCGGTAACGAAATACTCCGTCGTTGAGCGTTCCAAACCACATCGATCCGTCACGGCTTTCCATTGTTGTCAGGACCACTTCAGCAGGGATCCTGTTAAATCGTTTGACCGTTCCGGTAACATTCCGATGAGGATCGAAATTCGGATACCGCAACAGTCCACCCCCCCAGGTCCCCAGCCAAAGCGTATTCTTCGAATCGATAAACACCGACCAGATACATCCATTCTCCAATTGCGAGATCGGAATCCGGTTCGAAACGATTCCCTTGCTGTCGATGATATCGACACCGGCACAATTAACACCGAACAATATTGTCCCGTCACGGCTGCCGAAGACGGATGTAACATTGTTGATGGCGCCGATGGAAGTGTTCCGGTATGTTGTAAATGCTTTTTTCTTGATCCGCATCAAGCCCGAAGTTTTTGTCCCCAACCAGATATTCGATTCTGTGTCCTCCAGAATGGAGATGATCTCGAGTCCCTTCAATCCGTCGTCCATCGTAAAACCGTAGAAGTTGTTCCCGTCATACATATTCAATCCCGCGTCCGATCCGATCCACACTTCGCCTTCCCTGTCCTGATAGATCGAACGCAGATACGTTGAGAGCAATCCGTCGGAAGCGGTAAACCTCTTCACACCGGAAGCAGATGAACGCAAAAGATCCACTCCCTTTCGGCAGGTCCAGAGATTTCCGTTCCGGTCCCAATACGGGGCAATGGCGAGATCGATCCCCACTGCTTCATTCAACTTGGCCGGAACGAATGATCCGCCGGAAAATTGGAAAAAATCTTTATCCGTCGAAGCACAGATCCTGCCGTTGTTATCAAGAAATAACCCGCCACCTTTGTTCAGTCCGTTCAACCCGTGAAAAAATTGCACGGTATTGCCAAAAATCCGGGTGACCAAGTCCGGGATGGAGAAGACCCACAGTGCTCCGGCGGAATCGGAATAGATCTTGAGAACCGTTTTCTTTTCAAGTTCTTGAAGATGTTCGGGAATGGTGAAGATGCCGCGGAAGTATGTTATCAATCCTCCCTCCTCAAGACCTATCCATAGACGACCGTCACGGTCCTCCATCAATGTCAGCACACGGTCAGAAGTGAGGAGAGGTGTATTCACGGTGTTGAACACTGTGAACGAGATTCCGTCGAAGCGGACGAGCCCTCCCGACGTACCGAACCAGATATACCCGTCTGATGTCTGTACCAAAGACTTGACCGTGTTTTGCGGAAGACCTTTGTCGATGTTCCAATATTCCACGGAAAGCTGAACGGTCTGAGCAAAAGAATCACCGGATTCTGTTGCCGGCAGTCTCTGCCACGACAATACAACAAACAGGGGGAAAAAAAATAACGCTGAAGATCTCACGTGATAATGCGGAATTGAAAAGGATGACAGAAGTTGGAAGAATGATACCGAATATAAAGAATTATCAAAGCAATCCGACGGAAAAATGAAGTTTATTTAAATAAGAGGGAATTGTACGTTCAACAGGATCTGTGTGCAGGAATGATAGGCAGAATGGGGTATTTCATGAAGTGACCAACCTGTTCCGCACAGAGATCGAGAGTGGATGTAGAACAGTGCCGTGAAAATAATTTCCTTTCATTTTAACGGACAAGGGATTATTATTCTCACAGTTCTCTCCGTTGTTTATTCCGGAGACAGACTATTACCGTTCCATTCATTTTCCCATTTTCTCTATGAAGATTTGCAGACTCCTCGGTACTGTTTCCATCGCGTTGATCGCCGTAACGATCAGTGCGGCACAGCCGTCAACGCTCCGCACGATGGACATTCAAACATTAAAAGACAAGATCGCCGGCGGGTGGGCTGGGAAGATGATCGGCGTGACCTACGGCGCTCCAGTGGAATTCCGGGCACAGGGAAAAACGTTCGATGATCCCATCACGTGGACCCCGAACGACATCATCGGAAGCATGTGGCAGGATGATATCTACGTTCAACTGACGTTCATGATGACGATGGATCGATTCGGCGTGAACGCGCCGGCAAAAAAATTCCAGGAGATGTTCGCCAAAGCGGGTTACATGCTCTGGCATGCGAATGTACAGGCACGGAAAAATTATTATGACAGCATCTTTCCGCCGATGTCCGGTCATCCGGACTTCAATTCACACGCCGATGATATCGATTTTCAGATCGAAGCGGATTATCTCGGATTTATGGCGCCGGGAATGCCTGTAACTGCTTCGACAATGGCGGACAAGATCGGTCACATCATGAACTACGGGGATGGTGTGTACGGCGGCATCTTTATTGCCGCACTTCACACACAGGCATTTTTTTATAACGACATCGCCGTCGTCATCAATAATGCGCTCAAGACTCTTCCCCCGCAGAGCGATTACACAAAGATGGTATCCGGTGTGATCCTGCTCCATCAACAGTATCCCAACGACTGGAAAGCAGCATGGCAGGAACTGGAAAACAAATGGGGCGCAGACCATATCTGTGAAGCAGGGAGCACATTCAATATCGACGCAAAATTGAATGGAGCGTACATCGTCATGGGACTCCTCTACGGCAACGGTGATCCTCAGAGGACTCTTGAGATCACCGCACGCTGCGGACAGGATGCGGACTGCAATCCGTCAAGCGCCATGGCTGTGCTCGGGGTAATGCACGGATTCGAAAAACTTCCCCGCGAAATGCGCGAAGGGGTCTTGCGGATGAAGGATTCCCTCTTCATCAATACCGATTATTCATTCAGCAAAGCGGTCTTGAACACATACAACTATGCGGTCGCGATGATAAAAGAGAACGGCGGCACGGTCTCTGACAGCAGCATCACGATCATTGAGCAGAAGCCGGCAGCTGTTCCATTCGAAGATGCGTTCCCGAACGTTCTGCTCGATAAAAAGATATCGGTCTTCGATAAAGGTCCATGGAAAACAAAAGGAAATTGGCAGATCCATAACCGCACGGACTGGAAGACAAAACAACCCGTTCCGCAGTCCATTCTCTCATCCAACAAAGGAGATGCGGTTGAGTTCCGGTTCTCCGGGAACGGCATAGCGCTGAACGGCAATTGGGTGAGGGACGGCGGCAAAGCTGATGTGTATTTGGACGGGAAATTTGTCCGGTCGATCGATACGTATTACTTCTATAATAATCAGGAACACGAGAACATGGTCCTATGGCAGGTGAACGGTCTTGCCGGCGGCACACATATTGTTCGGCTTGTCGTGAAGGGTGAACAACGGCCGGAATCACTCGGGAAGAACATCTATCTTACGCAGGCGATCATCTTCAAGACGGCACCGAAGAAAAGCGCGATATCTAAATTTTCTTTTGAAAGATGATATCCGATCTGCGACGGAACATTCCTAAAGGATCACATTCCTCCCCAAGAACAAAAGCGCCCGGACAAAATGCCGGGCGTTTTTGTTACCTGGTGCAGACGAATGTTATTACTCTTTCTTCTCTTTACTCATCTTATTGAAATAGTCCGGATATAGTTTCTGCGTGCAGTCCGGACAGATACCATGGGAGAATTTTGCATCGGTGTGCTTCGCAACGTATTGATCCACCTGCTCCCAATACCCTTTATCGTCGCGGATCTTCTTGCAGTTCGCGCAGATGGGGACGATCCCTTTCAGTGTTTTGATCTGTTCGATGGCATTCTGCAGGTCGGCGATCAGTTGTTCGCGTTCCGCTTCGATCAGTTTCCGTTTCGTCACATCTCGGATGATGGCGGTAAAATATCTGCCGGTGGAGGTTTCCCATTCAGCAAGCGATAGTTCAATCGGGAATTCTTCGCCGTTCTTCCTCAGTCCGTGCAGTTCAACTGTTCCGCCGATCACATGCCGCTCATTTCCTTCTGCAACCCTTTTCAATCCTTGGAGATGTTGTTCGACATAGTGCTTCGGAATGATCGTGATCAGTTCTTTTCCGATGATCTCCTGCTCGGAATACCCAAAGATCTTTTCCGCCCCATCATTCCATCTGAGCACCGTCCCGAGAATATTGGATGTGACGATAGCTTCGTTCGCGGACTGAGCAACAGCACGGAAGTGCTCCTCGCTCTCCCGAAGGGACTGCTCAGCACGTTTCCTGTCTCCGATATCCCGCCAGATCGTGTAAAGATACTGTTTTGCTTTCAACACAACGGGAGTGAGCATCACTTCCACAAGCAGTTCTGTTCCGTCCGCTTTCAGGTGCGTCCACTCAAACCGGTGATAACCGGCGGCAATAGCAGTCATCATCATCGTGACCGACTTATCCATTGAATGGGTCCCGTCCGGTTGATATTCCGGAGATATTTCGTGCGGCCGTTTGTTGAGAAACTCCTCTTTGCTTTGATAGCCGAGAATGGAAACGGTCGCTGGATTACAATTGGTAAATCCTGAATCTTCGAGCAGAAGAATGGGGTCGGCCGATGCATCGAACAGCCGCCGGAACATCTCCTCGCTCTCCCGTAATTCATCCTGTGCCCGCTTCCGTTCGATAGCCAAAGCGATCTGCGAACCGACCGAATGCAGGAATTGCACATCGTGTTCGGAATACATGTTCTCATTCTCGTAGTGCTGCACGACCAAAACACCGATGATACCCGAAGGACTCTGCAGCGGTGCACCGAGCCACGACGGTGCATTGGTCCCAACAAGCTCCGCTTCTTTCGCGGCGACAAGCTGGTTGAACCGTTCATGCGACGATAGGAACGGTCTGCCGGTACGGTACACATATGCTGTACAACCTTTGTTCATCGGCGCCGGTTCAGGCCGTGGATCGAATTTATCCACAAAGTACGGGTAACTCATCAATTGCGTCTCTTCATTGTAGATCGCCACGTAACAATTCTCCGCATAGATCAGTTTCTTCAGCGCTTCATGGATCACCTTGAACAGATCGGACAGATTGGCTGTGGTCGTCACTCCCTGCGCGATGTCAAAGATGATCTGCCGTTCCAGCTCTGCACGTTTCTGTTCCGTGATATCTTCCACCATTGCAACAACGGCAATATTCTCTCCGCTCGCATTCCGTATGACCGATGTGGAGAGTGAAATTGGGAATTCCGCTCCATCCTTCTTCTTATTATAGAGCTCCCCTCTCCACCCTCCGTTCAACGTTGCCGGCAGGATCTGCTCCACAACGTTTCTCGGATTCCGGTCGGACCAAAAAAGACTGCTGTGCTTTCCGATGAGTTCCTGCTCTGTATAGCCGTATGTCTTGCAGAATGCTTCGTTCACAAACAGGATACTATCGTTCAGATCGGCAATGTTAACTACGCTGTTGATGCTCCGGATGGTCTGTTCGAACATTTTTGCATTGGCTTCCGCCAGCTGCCGTTCCGCAAGCAGCACGGTCATAGGCCGATAAGCAAAATAGTAAAGCGCAGGAAGCATGAGCAGAGAAAGAAAAACGGTGTTATAGAAAAGAATGGATGAATGGGGAAGATCCGGAAAGTTTTTAAGCAGCAGTAATTCCATCACCTGACTGAGAATGACAAAGGTGATCACAACCAAAAAGAATCGAGGAAATGATGCTTTCGAAGTAAATTGTCCGATAAGTTTCATACCGATCCCCGCTGCACGTTAATTACGTTGACTGAATGCCCTTCGTGCCGTCCGATACAGTGTACAAAATCATACAACTGACGCGATTCTGCAACTCCGGGAACGAGGATGCATTACGTTGAATAGTCAAAAGAATGGCAGCATCTCTGTCATTTTCTCGACACGGTAATATCCGAAATATTCTGTAATAATTAAAAGTAAAAGAAAAGGAAAATGCACCTCTTGGACCTTGGCAGCGTTTAAAAAGTGCCCTAAACCATATATTTTCACTCATTCCGGTAAGGATATTTTAGGTCCAATACGTTCATGCGTAAAGAGAGTGCAGTGGGGATTTCAATCCGTCACCGACAGCGGGGGGTTGTTCGTTGAAGCGGAAAAATGATTTGGTTGAAGATTACGCAAGATACACTATTGTCATTTTTGATTCTTGATGCTCTTGAGTCCTTTCATCATTCGTTGGTAATCTCTTTGCTGCAGCATCATGTCTTTTACGTTATTGACCCAACGCATAATGGAGAAATACACTATTTGTGAACTCATTATAATTATCTGTTGTACCATTATTTGATAAAGTATGTTTTGCGTATATTTTTTTACATAACAGATCTGCTTGACATTCTCTTGACCTCGTCATTCTCTCAAACACATTACATCAAAAGAACTGCAAGAATCATGCCGACATTGAACAGCATGGAGACAAGAGAATATCTCTCCTAATACTATGAGCACATGCAATCCGTGCACGCAAATATGCACAGTGTGCATAGTCTATATAGAGTGCGGATACGATGGGCAAACAGTTCTTCTACTTAGACAACGGCGCAGGATAAAAGTTGAATGAATGTTATACACTATTTTTGCCGTCAATGCTAAAAGTCATACTCTGCAAAACTTCTTGAATTATAATGAATACTATGGTTTAGTCCCCGGGCAGCAGAGAAAGAGCCCCCGCAAAGAATCATCGGGAAAAATTATTTCACCCGTTTTTTTATTACTTTGCAGAGACAGTACATCAATAAACAGACAATAGGCGGAGACAATGAACTATTTTTTAACTGGCGCAACAGGATTCCTCGGAGGAGCACTCGCACGGCAGCTGCGCGAACAAGGTCATACTGTGGTCGCACTCGTCCGGTCACCCGAAAAAGCAACAAAATTAAAATCGCTTGGAGTGACGCTTGTTTCCGGAGATATTATAGACAAGAAAAGTATGCGCGAACCGATGAAGGGATGCGACGGAGTATTCCACGTTGCCGCATGGTATAAGGTCGGTGCACGGGATCTCTCCCCCGCATGGAAGATCAACGTAGAAGGAACACGCAACATTCTCGAACTCATGAAGGAATTGAATATCCCGAAAGGTGTGTATACCAGCACTCTCGCAGTCAATTCGGATACACACGGATCAATCCCGGATGAAACATTTCACTTCACCGGCACTCATATCAGTGAGTACGACAGGACGAAGGCCGCGGCACACGACATCGCTTCCGAATTCATAAAGAATGGACTTCCGCTCATTATCGTGATGCCGGGACTCATCTACGGTCCCGACGGTACAAGTATGAGCGATGATGCGCTTCGTCTTTTTTTGAGGAAACGGCTGCCGATGATACCGAAAAAAGCAGCGTACTGCTGGGCGCATGTGGATGATATTGCTCAAGCACATATCCTTGCTATGGAAAAAGGGAAGGTCGGCGAAAAATATATTATCTCCGGCGAGTATTCAGCGCTCACGGATGCCTTCGCCCTTGCAAGTTCCATAATGGGCATTCGGGGACCATTCACCGTCCCGCCGGAACTGTTGAAGATCTCGTCGCTCTTCATCTCTATAATAGAGAAGATCTTTCCGCTTCCGGAGATGTATTCTTCCGAAGCAATGCGCGTTCAAGCGGGCGTGACTTATCTTGGAGACAACAGCAGAGCAAAACGGGAATTAGGATATGCTCCGCGGTCACTGAAGGAAGGGTTGAAACAAACACTCGATTACGAATTGTCCAAAATGAAAAAAAGAATTACCCCGGGGCAAGGAGTCTGAGTCAAAAGTCAAATGTTCTCCAAGTCATTCTGACGCTGACTCTGAGCGTTGCGAAGAGGAAGACCCGCTGTTCGGTTCAGCCTTTTGGAATCCCGCGAGGCGGAATCCCTGAAGGGCGGGAGGTGCCGCTCATGAAAAAAAGCAAGGCGGCAAATCTGGAACGAAAATAGACACTTCGCTGCCTACCCGACTGTCCCTCCTTTTAGGACTCCGCCCTGCGGGACTCATAAAGCGGAGCTTCTATCGGGGATCCCCGCCTGCCACACTAAAGATTATTGGGCGGGCAGGCAGAACAATGGATTCCCGCCAAAATTCCCGCACTTTGGAACTCCGCCATGCGGGATTCCAAAAAGCGGAACATGCGGCCAACGGCCCGTTGGGGGAATGACAAATTTACTTTTCTGAAATTTGTTTATGTGATGTCTTCTAATGTAATTACACACCTATGAATGTACATTTTCTGCATAATATTACCGGCATTACGTTTGTTCTTTCATTACTGGCGAAGATCATGCTTCACTATTATCTGGACCATTTATATAATAGAAGCTTAGGCTTTAATTCCATATTCACAATGCCCCTTCAATACATCCTCCCGTACAAGTCTAAGGTCAATACCGGGCACCGCAGATTGAAATATCTTTGCAATGCATTTTTGCTGATAACATATATTTCACTTTTTCTGAATATTATTTTTGGAGTAGTTATCCAATAACATGAAGTGCGTAATGGCGCCGGCTATGAGATAATCATTCTTTTGCACCAATCCCGAGGTAGAACTGCTCTTCACGAGGACAAATTCTTGTCCGTGTATGAATACTCCTTAATGCGAATGACCGGTGCCGTTCTCGGACACGGATCAATGTCTCAGATGATATTCAGCTTTTTCAGCATCGTAAACTCGGTCACCAAACTCGCGGTGAATATCCCGTCCGCGATCCTCTCAGAGATCTCTTCGGGCGTCCAGAACCTTCCCTCTTCAATTTCCTCCTGGTCGATTGTCAGTTCACCGGAATATTGTTCTGTGAAGACGAACACCAGCTCGGATTCGTTCTCTCCACGATAAACGTAATGTCCGAACGGGACGATATTCACATTCTTTAATCCGAGTTCTTCTTCCGCCTCGCGCTGAAGAGCGGATTCCACCGTCTCTCCAAATGCAACATGTCCGCCGACCGAGGTATCCCACTTTCCCGGCTCTGCCGCTTTTGTCATCGACCGTTTCTGCAGGAATAATTCTTTCTTTCCGTTGATCACATGCAGATGAACGACCGGATGGAGCATCTCCTTATTCTTGTGCACGACCGAGCGAGGCGCTTTTCCTGTCACCATCCCTTTCTCATCCACCAGCGGAAGCCACTCCTCCATTTGATACCGCCGGAGTGCAAGTTTATTGTTCACTACCTCATAGAGAAAATAGACACCGAATAAGAGATAGAACAGAATGGTGCTGATGAAAGCCCACGCTTCCGTGGATAAGAAGAATGCAGAATAGACAACGAGTACCGTATGGAATGAAAAAAGATAGAAAAGGATCTTTGCGCTTCGGGTGAGCTGCTGCACCTGAGCATCGTTGATCTCTATCCCCTTCAAATACCGGCGGGACATCATCACGACAAGATTCATCGAAGAAAATGTCGACACACCGAGCATCACGCAGAGGATCGAACCGACGATGGCCGGTTTCAGTTTGAAGAAGATGTCATTGTCCAGCAGCAGCGAGATTCCGCCGAGAACAACGATCAACAGCGTATCGAACAGGACGAATGTATCGAAAACCTTATCCTTACTATACGTCAGGAGAAGCTGTCCGATACCGAACGCAACAGCCACGATCAACCCCGCTGTTGTACCGTAGAATTCATCCACAAGAATGAATACGATCAGCGGGAGCAGACCGGGCAGGAGTACTTTGAGAAGTTGATTACGATCCATTGATAGTCAAAACAGAATGTTGAACACTCACAAAATATCCATTCAATAAAGTGCTGAATCAATTATTGAATTCATGTCACGGAGTTCCAAAAAATAAACGGTCTCCGGAGCATTGATCCGAAAGCCGTTGTGTAGTACTTCATTGCGCTGTTGACATTTATGAATTCGTTTTATCCACCAGCAGCTGATTGATCCTCTGCGCAAATGCTGCCGGATCCTTCAGTTTCGAACCTTCCGCGATCACCGCCTGATCGTACAGGATGTGTGTGAACAGTTCGATCCGCGGATCATCGGCGCTCGCATCATAGATCGACTTCAGGGACTTCACTGCAGGATGTTCCACATTCAATTCCAGGATGCGGTCGGCCGCTTTTTCCTCATCCATCCTGCCGAGTTTCTGCATGATCCGTTCCATGTTCGAACTCATTCCGTCCTTATCGCTCACTAGGCACGATGCACTCTCCTTCAACCGTGCGGAGACTTTGATCTCTTTCACATGGTCCAGCTTTGCTTTCATCGCACCGAAGAGTCCGGCAAAAGTCAGCTGCAATTCCTTGTTCTCGGATTCATTCTCCGCTGTGATCTCGTTCTTATCCGCAGCGACAAGTTTCTTTCCGCCGAATTCCGGCAATGACGGTAGAATGAATTCATCGATCGGGTCGGTCATGAAGAGCACATCCCACTGTTTCGAGCGGAAGAGCTCCAGATACGGAGTGTGCATGAGAACATCGCGGTCCTCACCGGAGAGGTAATAGATCTCATTCTGCTCACTTCCCATCGCATCAACATACTGCTGCAGTGAGGTGAACTTTTTCTCATCGGTCTTCATCGAACCGAACAGCAGAAGTTTTGTGATCTGCTCACGGTTCGCCCAGTCGCTGTTCAATCCCTCCTTCAGGAACGTGCCGAACTCTTTGTAGAATGAAACATACTCTTCGTACGACGACTTCATCATCTCTTCCAGATTCTTCAGCACCCCCTTTACCAGATTTGACTTGATCTTTTCGAGCATCGGATTCTGCTGAAGCATCTCGCGTGAAACATTCAGCGGAAGATCGGCGCAGTCCACCACCCCTTTCACAAAACGCAGATACGGCGGAAGCAGCTGCTCGCAATGGTCCATAATGAGCACGCGCCGGATATACAATCGGGGACCGACCTTCGTTTCACCGAACATCATATCGAACGGCTTCTTGGATGGAATGAAGACCAGCACTTTAAACTCCACCACGCCTTCACCGGTGTAATGGATCGTCCGTGCCGGGGGGGAGAAATCATTGGAGACCGTCTGATAGAACTGGTCGTATTCCTCTTTGGTCACATCGCTCTTTGAGCGGAGCCAGAGCGCTTTCCGCGAATTCAGGACATCCTCAGTGACGCTCTTCACTTTCTGTTCATCCTCTTTCTCCACATCCATCACCACCGGATGCTCGATGAAATCCGAGAACTGCTTCACCAGCGAACGGATCTTCCACTGTTCAGTAAATTCCTTCTCCTCCGCTTTCAATGTAAGGATGATCTCCGTTCCCCGTTCTGCTTTCTCCACCTGTTCCACGGTGAATTCACCCTGACCGTCGGAGACCCACTTCACTCCATTTGTCGAATCACCGGCGGTTCTCGAGATCACGGTCACCGAATCCGCTACCATGAATGCGGAATAGAACCCGACACCGAATTGACCGATCAGTTCCGGTTTTGTGGCTGCTTCGGCGTTCTTCAATTGTTCCAGGAATTCCTTTGTGCCGGACTTTGCGATCGTCCCGAGATTGTCGATGATCGTCTCACGGGACATGCCAATACCGTTATCGGAGATCGTCATCGTGTTCTTCTCTTTGTCCGGTGTGATCTTGATCTTCCATTCCTTATTATTCTCCAGCAGTGCGTCGTTATTCACCGAATCGAACCGGACCTTATCGATGGCATCGCTGGCATTACTGATCAATTCGCGTAAAAAGACCTCTTTGTGGGAATAGAGAGAATGTGTGATCAGATTCAGGATCTGTTTCAATTCACTTTTGAATTCAAGTTTCTTGACATCGGATGACATTGTGATTCACCTTGAGTTGTTGGTTGGAATTTTCGGGATAAAATGTACAAAAATATTGGATGATTTTTCAAGACTGGGACATCGCTTTTGGCAAGGTCCTTCCTCTTCCCAAGATACGAAAAAAAATCCCACCGGAAGGGCGGGATCATACTAATTGCGAATGTTGTATCAATTATCTTTGTGGTATGCGATCAATGCGTCAAAGTAAATGATATGCGGAATATTCTCCGGGCGTTCCAATCGTATACTCGATAGGAAAATTTTGACTGAGGCATTCTTTCCTTTGGCAGTGATCGACATCTGCTCAGGCGGAATATTCTCTGCGGATCCCATACCGTATCGTCCGATCAATGTGTCGCAAAGGGATTTCACATTAAAAGTGACTGAGTCGACCGGTTGCTTATCATTGAATATAGTGACCGTCAGTATGCGCAGTTCCTTGTCCACCCGATAGGTAATTCCCTCGTCGGGAAATTCCTCTGCCGCCGTGCCGGACGCTATCCTATGTCCTCGAAGCATTCGATCGTACCCGCCGATGTTCATTGCACCGGTCCGGTCCGCCGACAGCGTGATGATCTCTTCCGCGCTCCCGTAACGTACCCTGGAATATGATATTCCCATTAATGCTGCGACTGCCGCCGGCTCTTTGTATCTATCGCCTGTTCCTGTGCTGTCCTTCCGAAGGCTTTCCGTGAACCACGGTTGAATCGCTTCAAACCCGTGGACCTCCGACAGATAATCGACAATGGAAATGAGCTGTCGCAATACTCCCGAACTTACCGAATCGTGACTGCTTCGTATCTTGCCGTCAACAAGTATATGCTGTTCCGTCAGCAGTTCTTTCAGACGGTTGACCTGACTTGCTTCGGACACTGTGAACATTCCCCATGGACCAAAACTTATCGCAAAAACGACAGCGCAAAGTGATGATGTGAAGAAGAGGATATTCTTTTTCCTGCTGAAGATAAAATAGGGCGCGGTGATGCAGAGCCAAACGACGGTTGCAAGTCCAAGATATCTCCCTTCGGTAATTCCATACTCAGAGACTCTCTGCCACACGGCAAGAAAGAGCATCACCGTCAACGGAAGGATGATCACATAGAACCATTTGGCAGCCCGGTCCATCCACACATTCTCGGGACGGTCTTTGATTGGATGCACCAGTAACAGTGAAGTGATTCCGGTAGCAATGAATCCAAGAATGAGTCTGCTCACCCAGCCCTGCGGCCAATCCCACGCCAGCAGGACCTTTCCAAGATACGTATAGAGGATAACAAAATAGACAAGCACCAACGGAAGAAGAATGTACTGTGAGAGTATTTTGAGCCCTTTCGGGTATTCCGTTACATTCTCGGGATCATCCGTCACATTCGGCACACCTGCAAGAAAGAACCATGTCGTAAAAACTCCATTGATGAACACCCACAACTCGCCGAATCGTTTACCGGGGATATCCACCCCAAAAAGTTTATCTAATGCTGCAAGGGCAATCGCAAGACCAGCCCACAGCACGACAGCATAGGTGCCGGAAAGAATTATTCTTGTGCATACTTTTTTACAAAATTGCCAATACCCGAGATCGGAATAATTATGTATGAACGGACCGGAGAATCCAAACAATAACATTCCAACGGTAAGCATCAACAGCCGAAGAGTATGGATTGCGGGAACGGCGGTAAGATCCTGAGGGACTGAGGCAGCATACAATGCGACGAGGAATATTCCGATAGACTGTACGCCGAGCGAAACCGGCATTGTCCACTTCCATTTCTCCGCCGTAAGAGCAAGGCCGATCAAGAAAGGAAACCCGAGTACGGCTCCTGAGATGAACTGCACCAACACCGTCGGTCCGGACGCACCGTCGTAATCGATCAGCACCAAAGCACAGACGGCACCGATAATTGCATCAAGAATGACCAACGGAAACCGATGGAATGTTTTGACCGTATCGGTGAGTGCGTGAGCAATGGAAGGAAGTTTCATAGAAATCCCGGATCAGTGGGTGAAAAACAGTGATGAGTGCTGCCAACCGGCACGGTAGATTAGACGCATCACTCAACATAATAGTCCGTTGTTTCCACGAAATCAATCATCAAAAGATGCAAGAAAAGGCTCTGAACATTAATACTTCAACATCAACATTTTTACTTCAGCTGCACCTTCTCTCCGCTCTGAAGCTTCGCGAAATAAATTCCGCTCGATGGTTTCGATCCATTGAATGAAGTAGCAAAGTTCGGTCATTGCATACTATGCCATAATATGCGGGGGTTAAAGGTGTGGCGAAGTTTAGGTAAAAATTAAATCGCAAAAAGGCACTTGCCTAAAAAATATAATGATTCTATAGAAACTCTGTCACTAGAACCATCTCAAAAATGAATCTACATAGGGGAATGTCATACTGAGCGAAGTCGAAGTATGGCATTCCCTCAATATCATGCCTCGACTACGCTCGGCATGACACCAACTTGGTGTTTTTGAGATGGCTTCTAATAGGATTCGTGGGATTTGTTCCTCAGTATGGAGAGGCTCGGTCGGGCAAGGAGTTAGATACCGGTCGACTTTGAGGCTCATCGAAATCAAAAAGAACGGTGCCGTGAAAAAAAATGTCGCATTCACTGGAAATCTACCTGAGAACATCAAGTTTCATTCAACCCGACATTCATTGGAATCGTTGTG
>CAIVNT010000620.1 GCA_903907305.1 uncultured Ignavibacteriota bacterium | reverse complement strand
TCTGGAAGAAGAAATTTCTCAATTGAAAAAATAATTTTTTGCCGGGTTTTAAAGGGAACGGCGCAACGATCTCAGGAGGTTTAATGTTAGTTCAGCAGCGTACGATCAAGAAACCGGTCTCTATGTCCGGTATCGGATTGCACACCGGTACACAATGCACGATGACATTTCGTCCCGCACCGGAGAATTTTGGCATCCGGTTTCGCCGTGTGGATATCGGCGGTTCGCCGGAGATTCCGGCGGATGTAGATCACGTTGTGGATGTCGCGCGCGGAACAACGCTCGGCATCGGTGATGTGCGCGTGCATACCACGGAACATGTGCTTGCTGCAATCGTTGGCCTGCTGATTGATAACATCATCATCGATATCGACGGTATCGAACCGCCGATCGGTGACGGAAGCGCAAAACCCTACGTAGAAGTGCTGCAGGAAGCGGGATTCGAGATGCAGGATGCTCCGAAAGATTATCTTGTGATCGATCAGATGGTGGAGTATAAGGATGAAAAGCGCGGCGTGCACATTGTTGCGCTGCCGACGGATGATTTCCGTATGACAGTGATGGTGGACTATAATAATCCCGCCCTCGGCAGTCAGCATACGGGTATCTTCAATCTGGAGCAGGAATTCGTCCCGGAATTTTCTATGTGCCGCACGTTCTGTTTCCTACATGAAGTAGAACAGCTGCGCGAAGCAGGACTCATCAAAGGGGGATCGCTCGACAACGCCATCGTCATTGCGGACCGCGATCTTCCGGATGAGGAACTCCGTCGTGTTGCGGATAAACTCGGTATCAAAGAATCGATCTTCCTTGGCGGTCATGGTCAGCCGATCAATAACAAGGCACTCCGTTTTAAGAATGAGCCTGCTCGTCATAAATTGCTCGACATGCTCGGGGATCTCGCACTGATCGGTGTTCCACTTAAAGGGCACATCCTTGCGGCACGTCCCGGTCACGCCGCGAATGTGGAATTCGCCAAGATCGTCCGGAAATTGTATCAACAGAAAAAGATCGTCAAAAAATATCAGCATGAGAAGAAACAGGGGATCGTATTCGACATCAATGCTCTGCAGCGCATCCTGCCTCATCGTTATCCATTCCTGCTTGTCGATAAGATCACGGAATTCAAATTGAACGAACGCTGTGTCGGCGTGAAAAGTGTTTCGATGAATGAACAGTTCTTCCAGGGACATTTCCCGGGCACTCCCGTAATGCCCGGTGTGCTTATTATCGAAGGAATGGCACAGACCGGCGGTATTCTCCTTCTTGATGGATCCGATACCAATGACAGACTGGTGCTTTTCATGGGGATCAATAATGCAAAATTCAGGAAACAGGTCGTACCCGGCGATCAACTGGTGTATGAACTAACATTGATCAACCGCCGCAGCAAAGTGTGTACAATGCGCGGTGAAGCGTTCGTGGACGGACAATTGGTCTGCGAAGCGGAGATGATGGCCACCATCGTCGACCGTCCGAAAATGCCTAACTCATAATACGTATGTCTACTCAAATCCATTCAACCGCGATCGTCAGCGGAAAAGCAGAATTGGCGGACGGAGTTATCGTCGATCCGTATGCCATTATTGAAGATGATGTGATCATCGGTGAAGGGACCTATATCGGCCCACACACACTTATTGCCAACGGTGCCCGTATCGGGAAGAACTGTAAGATCCACAATGGAGCTGTCGTTTCGACCGCGCCGCAGGATCTTTCGTATAAGAACGAACGGACATTCTTTGAACTCGGTGACAATTCCACCATTCGCGAATTCTGCACCCTCAACCGTGGAACGACAAAACAGCATTTCAAATCATCCGTCGGCAGTAATTGTCTGCTGATGGCATATGTTCACGTTGCGCATGACTGCGTAGTGGGGAATAATGTGATCATCGCGAATTCCGTGCAGATGGCGGGTCATATCACCATCCAAGATTTTGCGATCATCGGCGGACTCACCGCAATCCATCAGTTCGTCAATATCGGTGCGCACACGATGGTCGGCGGACATTTCCGCGTTCCGAAAGATATTCCTCCATTCATCATTGCAGGCGGCTGGCCAGTTTCATTCGAGCGTCTGAACATTATCGGACTTCGACGGCGCGGCTTCACAAAAGAAGCACTCGACGCGCTGAATGATGCCTATCGTATTCTGTATCTCTCAAAATTGAATGTGAGTCAGGGTGTTGAACAGATCAAAGCAACAATGACGGTCACTCCCGAAATTCAAACTGTCCTTGATTTCATCGCTGCCTCGAAACGCGGGATCATCACCGCCCGCAGACATGCGTCGAGCGGTGAATAATTGACCATGTCTCAGCAGATCCTGCCGCAGTGGCAGTTCCTCGATTCCGGTGTCAATACCGGAACATTCAATATGGAATTCGATATGTTTCTCGCGGAGCGTCTTCAAAACGGCGAGATCCTGCCGACACTCCGCATCTATGGATGGAAGCCGTGGGCTGTCTCTCTGGGATATAATCAATCTGAAAACGATATCGATCTGATCCGTTGTAAGAAATTTGGATTCGATGTTGTCCGGCGTCCTACCGGCGGGAGAGCGATCCTTCATTCCAATGAATTGACATATTCCGTTGTGATGCCCGCCGATGGACGCGGAATCACGGAGATCTATTCTCTCATCAGCAAAGCATTGGTCGCCGGTATTTCAAAGATCTGTCCTGACGTCTCTTACGAAACATCACAACCGAATTTTCAGGCACTCTATAAAAAACAGGAGTCGATCCCGTGTTTTTCCGCTTCCGCCAGATATGAAGTGCAGATCGGCGGAAAGAAACTTGTCGGAAGTGCTCAGCGCAGGTTCTCTGTTCCCGGCGGACCGGAGGTCGTCCTTCAGCATGGTTCAATTCTGCTCGGTACTGAGCACCGCATGCTTTCGGAGATCCTTCGCGTGAGCGATGAAGAGGTGCGGGGAAAGATCACGAATGATATCGAGACAAAGACCATCGATCTTTCGACTGCTGCCGGACGGACCGTATCGTTCAATGAAGCAGCTTCAGTGCTGAAGGATGGATTTGAAGAGTTGATGAACATTCAATTTAAAAAGAACATCGAGGTATCTTTATGAGCACGCAATCAGCCGCATCGGAATACAAACGGATCACAACGAAGACCATTCTTGCCATGAAGAAGAAGGGGGAGAAGATCGCGATGTTGACGGCGTATGATTACACGACGGCGCGACTGCTGGATGAATCCGGCATCGATGTGATCCTCGTCGGTGATTCGGTCGCGAATGTGTTCCAGGGACTTGAAACGACAATTCCGGTGACGGTGGATGAGATCATCTATCATACCAAAGTGGTCCGCCGCGGTGTGAAGCGTGCGATGCTTGTTGCCGATATGCCGTTCATGTCCTATCAAGTGGATATTAAGGAAGCAGTAGGAAATTGCGGGCGAATGTTGAAGGAATCCGGTGCTGAAGCCGTGAAGATGGAGGGGGGGCAAGAGGATCGTTCCATTGATCGAACAACTCGTCGATATCGGGATTCCCGTAATGGGGCATCTTGGTTTAACTCCGCAATCCATCTACAAGTTCGGTACATACGAGGTCCGCGCAAAAGAATCTGCCGAAGCAAAGCAGTTGATAGAAGATGCGAAAGCACTGGACAAAGCAGGAGTCTTCGCGATCGTTCTTGAAAAAATTCCGGATGATCTTGCGGCGAAAGTGACCAAAGCAGTTTCATGTGCTACCATCGGAATCGGTGCCGGTTCCGCTTGTGACGGACAAGTGCTCGTAACAAATGATATGCTTGGGATGAATGAGCAGTTCCGTCCAAGATTCGTCCGGCAATATGCAAATCTTACGGAAATAATGAGGAATGCGTTCAAATCCTACAGTGCGGATGTTAAAGCAACAAAGTTTCCCAATAAGAAAGAAAGTTATTAAGCGAAACTTGACAGAGAAATTCTGAATCAGTATATTGGAAACGTTAAACACGATTAAAGTTTCCAGAAAATAGCCGATTATTCGGCTATTTTTTGAATCGTATGGAAACTGAAAATAATATAAAAGTTTCCAATATTAAAAGGGTGGAAAATGGAAGTTCTAACAGAACACGAACCCAAAGAACGAATTTTAGAATTAGCAAAGAATCGTTTCTTTCGAAATGGTTTTAACAAGGTCACGTTAGATGAATTGTCCGGTGAACTCGGCATCAGTAAAAAGACGATGTATAAGTTCTTTCCGAGCAAAGAAGATCTCGTTAAAACGGTCGTGTGGATGGTGCTCCACCATATCGAGAAAGAGGTCCATCGTATCACCGGCGAAGATAAACCATTTGTGCATCGCTTGGCAGACCTTATCCTGTTCATTGGAAAGATGGTCGGGCGGTTCAGTAAATCATTCCAACAGGACATGAAACGATTTGCTCCGGTCATTTGGAGTGAAGTGGAAAAATTCCGCAGTGAGCGGATACTCACTAGAGTCAACGAAATGATCCGTCAAGCAAAGACGGAACATATCTTCCGCGATGATATCAATGATGAGGTGCTGGTGATGATGCTCTCCACATGCTTTCAGTCGATCCTCACGCCCGAGGTCATTGCCGAACATTCCTTCTCCCCAAAAGAAGCGATGTTCACCATTTTCCACGTGATCTTTGAAGGAGCATTAACCGAAGAAGCTCGCAAAGAATTTTTGAATTATGAAATCACCATTCTATAAAGAGGAACGTATGTCAATGAACAATCAACAATCAACATTCGCCGGCCACACAAGAATATTCCGGAGCGTGTTCACTGTCGCATTAGCCGTACTGGTGATGATCACCGGATGCAGCAAAGAAAAAGTAGTGATCGAATCCAGCGGAATTCTCGAAGCAGTGGAAGTGAACGTCTCATCAAAAACTGCGGGACAATTGCTTCATCTTCTCGCGACCGAAGGTACCATCATACGTCAAGGCGACACGGTTGCCGTCATCGATCACGAGACGCAGCAGTTGCAATTGCTGCAGTCACAAGCAGGCGTGGATCTTGCTGAAGCTCAGTATCAGCTGTTGAAGAACGGCGCACGAGCGGAGGACCTTCAGTCTGCGGAAGAAACGGTGCGTCAGACTGAATCCTCGTTCCGTACGGCAAAGTCGGACTTTGAACGGATCAAAGAACTCTATTCGACAAATTCCGTTTCCAAGAAACAGTATGAGGATGCTGAATCGCGGTTGACCATTACGCAGGCTCAATATAATTCCGCAAAACAAAATCTCCAGAAACTTCAACGCTTTGCCAGGACTGAAGAACTGAACGCCGCGAAGGCGCGAGTTGAACAGGCAAAAGCTCAAGCGAACCTGATCAAAAAACAGATCGTTGATTCCTACATTATTGCCCCTGTCTCCGGAACGGTAACATACAAACCTGTGGAAGAAGGAGAATTGATCGGAATGGGAACGATCATCATCCGTATCTCGCGTCTTGAAAAAATGGAACTGATGATCTATGTGAACGAGACAGAACTCGGGAAAGTGAAGGTCAATGGAACGGCAGATGTGGTGATCGATACATTCCCCGATAAGAAATATCCTGCAACTGTTGTGTATATATCCCCGGTCGCCGAATTCACTCCGCGGAATGTGCAGACGAAAGATGAACGGACGAAACTTGTCTTTGGAGTGAAGCTGGAAGTGGAGAACGCAAATGGTGAATTGAAATCCGGCATGCCGGCGGACGCCTTCCTGCAATGAGGACGACCCCTGCCCTGGAGATACGTTCTGTCAGCAAATCGTTCGGCGATATTGTGGCTGTCAATGATTGTTCGTTGACGATAGAACGCGGCGAGATGTTCGCTTTGGTTGGACCGGATGGTTCCGGCAAGACCACGACTATCCGGATGCTCTGCGGAATAGTTCAACCGTCCGGCGGCGAATTGACTGTGCTCGGATACAATGTGCAGACGCAGAAAGAGGATGTAAAGAAGAGGATCGGTTATCTTTCCCAGAAATTCTCTCTGTACGGAGATCTGACCGTCGACGAGAACATTGAATTTTTCGCAGAGATTCATGGTCTTTACGATTATAACGACCGGCGCAACGAATTGTTGGAATTCACACGCTTGACTCCGTTCCGCGACCGTT
>CAIVNT010000619.1 GCA_903907305.1 uncultured Ignavibacteriota bacterium | reverse complement strand
GGAGAAATGAGTCCAACACCAGCGATGGAATGACGCGTCTTCGCAATGATCTCATCAACCTTGAATCCCGGAAGCTGTCCTCCCTCACCCGGTTTTGCACCCTGCGCAATTTTAATTTGGATCTCATCTGCATTCACAAGATAATTCGCTGTCACGCCGAACCGTCCGGACGCCACCTGTTTGATCGCGCTTCTGCGCAGGTCGCCGTTCGCGTCGGAACGGAAACGGTCCTCATCCTCTCCTCCTTCACCGGTGTTCGATTTTCCGCCGATGCGGTTCATTGCGATTGCGATTGTCTCATGCGCTTCTTTACTGATGGAACCGAAGCTCATTGCACCGGTAACAAATCGTTTCACGATCTGTTTCGCCGGTTCAACATCCTCAATGTGGACGCTTCGTGTTCCCTCTTTGAATTCTATCAATCCGCGCAGTGTGAAGTATTCTTTGTTCTGCTCGTTTAGTATCGATGTGAATTCTTTGAATGTTTTGAAATCGCGTTTGCGGACGGACTGCTGCAACTTGGTGATCGTTGTCGGATTGATGAGATGCCGCTCTCCGTTGATTCGGAAATGATAATTCCCGCCAAGATCGAGTTCGGTGCTCGAGTTCGTCACGGACTGTACGGCAAATTCATGTTTGCGGCGCGCTTCTTCTACGATCACATCCAACCCGATCCCTTCGATGCGGGACGAAGTGCCATTGAAGTATTTTTCCACTACGCTTTTGTTCAGACCGATCACCTCGAAGATCTGCGCACCGCGGTAACTCTGCAGTGTGGAGATTCCCATTTTCGAAAAGACCTTCAATAAGCCTTTTCCCACAGCTTTTTTGTAGTTTTTTACGGCATATTCTGCGGTGATGTCTTTGGAAAGACGCCCTTTATTCGCCAGATCTTCGATCGTTTCGATGGCGAGATACGGATTCACCGCGCTCGCGCCATACCCGATCAGCAGACAGAAATGCATGATCTCGCGCGGTTCACCGGATTCCACGACAAGCGCTACCTGTGTGCGTGTTTTTTCGCGCACTAAATGATTATGAACTGCAGTCAACGCTAACAGACTCGGGATCGGCGCATATTCATCATCCGAACCGCGGTCTGAAAGAATTATAATGGAGTAGCCTGATTCGATCGCAAGCGATGCACGGCGGCATAATCCTTCAAGCGCACGCTCCAATTCCTGCTCTCCCCCGTTCACGCGGAACAACATCGGCAGCGTGGTCGTCAGAAAATCTCCCTGCGATACCCTGCGGAGTTTTTCCAGCTCAAGATTCGTCAAGATCGGATGCTGAAGTTTCAGCGTGTGACAATGCATCGGAGTTTCGGCAAGGATATTCCTTTCCGTTCCGATATAACTCGTCAGGGACATCACAAATTCTTCGCGGATCGGATCGATCGGCGGATTCGTCACTTGAGCAAATAATTGTTTGAAGTAATGGAACAGCGATTGCGGCTTGTCGGACAAACATGCCAGCGGTGTATCGGTCCCCATGGACCCGATTGGTTCTTCGCCGTTCACGGCCATTGGTGTGACGATCATCCGCACATCTTCATCGCTGTATCCGAACATCCGCTGCCGCTGCACGATATCTTTCTCGCTCAGCATATGAGCGCGCGGTGGTTCTGCCAGCATATCCAGTGTGATCTGATTCTCTTTGATCCAGCTGCCGTACGGTTTTCGCGAACTCAGCTGCGATTTGATCTCCTCGTCCAGCAGCACGCGTTTCTGTTCCAGATCGACGACGAGCATCTTTCCGGGCTCGAGTCTCCCCTTCATCTTCACCCGCTCCGGCTCGATCGCCAGCACACCGACTTCGGATGCCATGATCAGCAATCCGTCGTGCGTTTCAATATAGCGCGCAGGGCGGAGTCCGTTACGGTCGAGTGTTGCTCCGATCACTTTTCCGTCCGTGAACGCAACGGCGGCAGGACCGTCCCACGGTTCCATCAACGATGCGTGATATTCGTAAAATGCTTTTTTCTCTGCGGACATCGTGGCATCCATGCTCCACGCTTCGGGAATGAGCATCGCCATCACGTGCGGCAGACTTCTGCCCGTGTGATATAATAATTCCACCGCATTATCGAGCGCTGCGGAGTCGCTTCCCTCCGGCTGGATGATCGGAAATATTTTTTTCAGATCCTCGCCGAACAGATCGCTCTTTAGTACGGACTGACGTGCATGCATCCAGATGACGTTGCCCCGCATTGTATTGATCTCGCCGTTGTGACTGACGAAACGGAACGGATGTGCCAGCTGCCAGTTCGGCATTGTGTTCGTGGAAAATCGCTGATGGACCAAACAAAGTGCGCTTTCAGTATCGGCATCCAGCAGTTCACTGTAGAACTGTTCGATCTGCGGCGCAAGGAGCAATCCTTTGTAGATGATCACTCGAGAGGATAATGACGGAATGTAGAAGAAATCTTTTTCTTTAATGACGGAAGAATACAGTTCCGCTTCGGCTCGTTTACGCACAACATACAATTTTCGGTCGAACTCTTCCCTCGTCATTCCTTCGGCCCGACGGATGAAGATCTGCTCTATATATGGCTGCGATGCGCGTGCGATACGTCCGATCGCATCAGCGCCAACCGGTGTGTCTCTCCATCCCAGCGTGCTTAATCCTTCTTCTCGTGT
>CAIVNT010000618.1 GCA_903907305.1 uncultured Ignavibacteriota bacterium | reverse complement strand
CATAATAGATTTTCTGTGGTAACGGAATAATAAAAGAATTTATTTCATCGGAACAACTGACGGCATCGTGTTCCCGCTCTTCGCATTCTGCATCTGCGTGACGATCTGTTTTGTGGACGCTTCAGACGGTCTCATGAATGTTGAAGGATAGACACCGATCCACACGATGAATATTAATACAGGAATAAGCAACGCTATTTCACGTTTTCCAAGATCAACCAGCGATTTATTTTCGTCATGCGTGATCTTTCCGAAGAAGACTCGCTGACACATCCAAAGCATATACACTGCCGAGAAGATCACTCCTGTCGCGGCGATCCCGGCATACACGTGCGAACCGAGGAACACCGAATTGAATGAACCAAGCAGGATCAGAAATTCACCGACAAAACCGTTCAGTCCCGGCAAACCGATGGATGAGAACGTGACAATCATGAACAAGGTTGTGAACACCGGCATCACTTTCGCTAATCCGCCGAACTGAGCGATCTCCCGTGTGTGACGCCGATCGTAGATCATACCGACGAGAAGGAATAATGCTCCGGTAGAAAGACCGTGGTTGATCATCTGTATGACCGCCCCCTGTATTCCCTCTTCCGTCATCGAAAAGATACCGAGCACAACGAATCCTAAATGACTCACGGATGAATACGCGACGAGTTTTTTAATATCCGTCTGTACCATCGCCACCAGCGCACCGTAGACGATTCCAATCACTGCGAGTGTTGCAATGAGCGGAGTGAATTCGAATGATGCTTGCGGAAAAAGCGGCAGACAGAAGCGGATGAGTCCGTACGTCCCCATCTTCAGCAGAACACCGGCAAGAATAACGGAACCGGCAGTCGGCGCCTGAACGTGAGCATCGGGCAGCCATGTGTGCAGCGGAAACAGCGGAACTTTAATAGCAAAAGAAAGTGCAAACGCGAGGAACATCCATATCTGAATTCCCATCGGGATTCCCGGCGCTATCACATACAACTTTTGAAGATTCGTCGTGAAATATCCCCCATCAAGTGTCGAAGCATAATATCCAAGCCAGAGGATTGCGATCAGCATCAATAACGAACCTGCCATTGTATAGATGAAGAACTTCACTGCAGCATAGATTCGGTCCTTGCCGCCCCATATACCGATAATGAAATACATCGGGATCAGCATTGCTTCCCAAAACACATAAAAAAGAAACAGATCGGTAGCGAGGAAAACGCCGAGCATTCCCACTTCCAGCATCAGCATGAACGAAATATATTCTTTCAGCCGATCCGTGATCGATTCCCACGATGCAATGAGTGCTATCGGGGTGAGGAATGTGGTCAGCACGATCAGCATGATCGAGATACCGTCCACTCCAACTGAATACGAAATATCAAGATTCGCGATCCACGGATGCTGTTCCACAAACTGCATCTGTGTGTTCGCCGCATCAAATCCGAAGTAGACCACCATTGATAGCGCAAAGGTGATAAGCGACGCGGCAACACCAATCGACTTGATCAGCGTCTGTTTCGCCTTCGGCGTGAAGAGCAGCACCAAAATTCCGACGAGCGGTGAGAAGAGAGTATAGGTTAAGATAGTATTCATACAGGTCAAGATTACAAAATTACAAAATTACAAAATTGATTTTTCCGCTGCGTCAGGTCCAATTACCGGACTATCAGAAAGCCGATGATCAACAGGATACCCGCAACAAAAAAGAGAGCATAACTTTGCACGACACCCGTCTGTATCCGACGGAAGATGTTCGATGTTGCCTCAACGAATTTTGCCGAATAGTTCAGCGTATTATCGATGATCTTCACATCGAAGACCTTCCAGAGGAATTTCTCGGATGTCTGTTTGATTGGATTCACGATCACTGCATCATATGTTTCATCGACAAAATATTTGTTCCAAAGCAGTTTGTGGACTCCGGAAAACTTCTTCGCCGTTTTGTCCGCAATCTCAGGTTTTTGAGTGAATATCTTCCATCCTGCAAAGATACCAAGCAGACCGATTGCGACAGACGCAAGCATCAATCCAACTTCCAGCATCGGTGAATCGTGCATCGGAAGCATCATCTTCGTGTTCGCTTCAGCAAAGACCGGCTCGAGGAATTCCTCAAAATAATTATGTCCGCCGAGCACGTGCGGAATTCCGACGTAACCGCCAATGATCGAGAAGACCGCCAGCACGATCAGCGGAATGAGCATCGTTTTCGGTGCTTCGTGCGGATGTACGTGATGATGATCGAAACGTTCTTTACCAAGGAATGTTAATGAGACAAGTCTGAACATATAGAAAGCCGTCACACCGGCAGCAAGTACTGCAATCACCCACATCCATGGAGCACCGTCCGCGAAGGCTTTCCAGAGAATCTCATCTTTCGAGAAGAATCCTGAAAGAAGCGGAAATCCTGCGATTGCAAATGAACCGATGGCAAACGTGCGGAAAGTCCACGGCATATATTTCTGCAGACCGCCCATCTTCTGAATATCCTGTTCATCATGCATTGCGTGGATAACAGCACCGGAACCGAGGAACAATAATGCTTTGAAGAATGCGTGTGTCATCACATGGAACAATCCTGCGGAGAATGCACCGACTCCAACAGCAAGGAACATATATCCCAACTGACTGACGGTAGAATATGCGAGAACTTTTTTAATATCATTTTGAACTAGACCGATCGTGCCGGCAAAAAATGCCGTGAACAAACCGACGACCGCTACGATCTCCATCGTTGACGGAGCCAGTGCGAACAGAATTGAACTGCGTGCAACCATGTAGATACCGGCCGTCACCATTGTTGCCGCGTGGATAAGTGCAGAGACCGGTGTTGGACCCGCCATGGCATCCGGAAGCCAGACATACAACGGAATCTGTGCAGATTTACCGGTCGCTCCGAGGAACATCAGAATGGTGATCCAAAACATCAGATTGTCACCGACAGAAAATCCCGAGGCTTGAGCGAATACTGTTTCGTAGGTCAATGAGCCAAATGTGTTGAAGATGAGGAACATCGCAAGCAGGAATCCGAAATCTCCGATCCTGTTGACGATGAATGCTTTCTTTGCTGCATCGCCGGTCGTTCCCTTCTCGAAATTCCGGTCATACCAGAATCCGATCAGCAGATATGAGCAGAGTCCAACCCCTTCCCACCCGAGGAACATCAGCAGGTAGTTATCCGCCAGGACGAGGTTGAGCATCGCGAAGATGAACAAGTTGAGATAAGTGAAGAATCTCCAGAATCCCGCATCACCGTGCATGTATCCGATCGAATAAAGATGGATGAGACTTCCGACACCGGTGATAATAAGCGTCATTAAGATAGAGAGCTGATCGACCTGATACGCAACATTTACGGAGAACGTTCCGGCAGAAATCCATGTGAAGAGAGTGACGATATGCTTCCGTTCTTCTACCGGCATGCCGAGCATTTCAATAAAGATGAGCAGCGCAATACCGAATGAGGATGCAACGGCCAGAGTTCCAATTCCACCGACGATCGATTCTTTATTGTCGTTTTTAAAGAGGCGTCCAAACAATCCGTTAATCAGAAATCCGAGCAGCGGCAGGAGGACGATAAAAGGGGCGAGTGAATACATATTTGTAAGTTTACGTGGATGTCAAAAAAATAAAATCAAATTACAAGATTGAAAGATTACCATTTCAGGATGTTG
>CAIVNT010000617.1 GCA_903907305.1 uncultured Ignavibacteriota bacterium | reverse complement strand
GATCTACGATCCCGTAGGGAGTCTTCGACCAAACAGCGTGTCGGGTAAACGCCCGTCCCTACATTGGTTCTCTGCGTTCTTTGCGACCTCTGCGGTGTGGTTCGACTCGCAGTTGTTCTTACTGCGCGGCTCGCTCACCATGACTATTTTTTTGCTCGGACCTATATTTCGTATCTGAGAAAATCCGTCAGATCCGCTTTTTCTGTGTTATATGTTCTTCTTTGTGGCTTTGTGTGAAAGATTCTTAAAATGCAAAGGGCGGACTTCCGTCCGCCCCTACATTTGTGATCCGTGTAAATCCGCCGGATCCGTCTGATCCGTGTTCTATTAGTTACCGAAGAATCGTATCAACCGGTGTATATTTCATGTTGAATGCATCCGCAACACCTTTGTAGGTGATCAAGCCATCAACCATGTTCAATCCCAGTTTCAATTCCTTATTCTGCTGAACCGCTTTTTCCCATCCTTTGTTCGCCAGTTCAACTGCATACGGAAGGGTGGCGTTGGTCAAAGCGATGGTGGATGTGAACGGAACTGCGCCAGGCATGTTCGCGACGCAATAATGGATGACATTATCGATGACGAATGTCGGATTTTCATGCGTGGTTGGTTTGCAGGTCTCAATGCATCCGCCCTGATCGACAGCAACGTCCACAATCACGGAGCCCGGTTTCATCGTCTTGAGCATTTCTTTTCTGATGAGCTTCGGAGCTTTTGCACCCGGAATCAGCACAGCGCCGATGACGAGATCTGCGGTCTGGATGATCTTGCGGATGTTAGCCGGATTGCTCATCATGGTGGTAACGTTCTTCGGCATGATATCATCCAACTGACGCAGACGATAGAGATTATTGTCGAGGATGGTCACTTTTGCGCCGAAGCCGGCAGCGATCTTTGCTGCCTGTGTTCCGACGATACCGCCGCCGAGAACGACGACATTCGCCGGTTCTGTTCCGGGAACTCCGCCGAGCAGGATTCCGCGTCCGCCCATGGTGCGTTCAAGATATTTTGCACCTTCCTGCGGTGCCATACGACCTGCAACTTCACTCATCGGAATAAGTAATGGCAATGAATTATCTTCACGCTGTACTGTTTCATAAGCGATACAGACAGCTTGACTCTTCACCATGGCAACGGTCAACTCTTTGCTTGCTGCAAAATGGAAATAGGTAAACACGATCTGGTCACGGCGGATCAGATTGTATTCCTGTTTGATCGGCTCTTTCACTTTAATGATCATATCCGCTTTGTGATATAATTCTTTTGCGTTCTTCGCGATCTTTGCTCCCGCTTCAAGATACGCGGAATCTTCGAATCCGCTGCCGACACCAGCTTTGGTCTCAACATAGACGGTATGTCCGAACTGGCGAAGTGTTTCTACGCCGACAGGGACAAGTCCTACACGATTTTCATTTGTTTTGATCTCTTTCGGAATTCCGATAATCATAATATCATCTCACTTAGTTAGTTATGTGTTGTAGTAATTTAGTTCTTCAATTCGGGAT
>CAIVNT010000616.1 GCA_903907305.1 uncultured Ignavibacteriota bacterium | reverse complement strand
GGGACACCTCCTGACACAATATAGTGTCTTTTCTTGGTGTCCGAAAATCTAGGGCAAGTTCATTGTGGAATTTTGTGCTTTAGTGTTTTTGTGGCGAATTGCTAACTAAAATTGAAATTTCTAAGGAGTTTGCTGAGTAGTTACCCAAAATGATATTTCGTACATCCATCATATTGATACTCGCTGCGGCATTCTGTGTTTCTCTGACCACTGCGCAGCAGATCACGGTTGCGCGCATCGAACAGATGCCGAACCATCCATTGCCGTACCAGATGCGGAACTGGAAATCCGTGGCGAAAGGTTATGATGCATTGGTGTTCGATCAGTCATTGATGGGACAGTATCTGCCGTTGAATTCCATCTATCAAAACACAGTGAATTATCCCGCATCTTCGAGTTTTCGTCTGAAAACCTATGTTGGTTCATCCGCTCTTGGAGGAGAAGCGATCAATTCGCTGCCGGCGATGGTCGGTGCGGAACTTGTTGGAATCAATAAGAAGAATCAAAACGGCACCGATTGGGTCTCCATGTGCAAGGAATGGTTCAACACCATTCCGGCGGAACAATTGTATCTGAATTCACCGCGCGCTTCCACGGGTTCGGACTGGTGGTACGAAACAATGCCGAATGTCTTCTTCTTCCAGCTCAGTTCGCTCCATCCGGAAATTCCCGAGTTCAATACACAGTCCAAAATTGTTGCGGATCGCTGGCTGCTGGCAGTAAAAGCGATGAAGGGAAGTGATACTCCTTGGCGTGTTGCCAATATGGACCACCGCGCATGGAAATTTTCATCAATGTCGGCAAATGATAACGGTGTGCATCAACCGGAAGCATCGGGTGCGATCGGGTGGATCCTCTATCAGGCCTATCGAAAAAGCGGCGATGAACGGTATCGAATCGGCGCGGAATTGTCATTGGAATTCCTGAATTCTCTTTTCATCAATCCTGCATATGAACTGCAACTGCCGTACGGTGTTCAGGCTGCCGCAAGGATGAATGCGGAACTGGGAACATCGTATGATATTCCAAAGATGTTCAACTGGTGCTTCGATGTCGGTCCGCTTCGTTCGTGGGGAACGATCGTAGGAACCTGGGGCGGGTATGATGTATCGGGACTCGTCGGTGAAATTGATGGATTTCAACCCTCCTACGCTTTTCTGATGAACACATTCCAGCAAATATCGGCGCTTGCTCCCGTTGCTCGTTATGATGAACGGTTTGCCCGCTCGATCGGGAAATGGGTATTGAATGCATCCAATGCCATGCGATTGTTCTATCCGAATGCACTTCCGTCCGATCATCAAGACGGAAAAGTATGGTCGCAGGTCTATGACACGGAATCGGTCATTGGATACGAAGCGTTAAAGGAAACAGTGAACTCATTTTCACCTTTCGCAACGGGTGATGCGTTAAAGAATGGTTGGGCGGCTACGAACTTTGCATTGTATGGTTCATCGCATGTGGGATATGCGGCTGCGGTGATCGAAACGACGAATGTGTCCGGAGTTTTACAGTTGGATCTGTTGAAAACCGATTTCGGTCACGCACCGGCCTATGCGACGTTCCTCTATTACAATCCGTACGACTCAAGTGTAACAGTAACCATAGATGCGGGGAGTGGTTCTCACGATCTCTACGACGCTGCGGCAAATGCGTCTATCAAAACCAACGTTAGCGGTAAAACGGAATTTTCACTTCCATCAAATAGTGCACGAGTTATCGTTATCGTTCCTGCCGGTGGAACGGTGACATATTCCGGTCGGACGATGCTGATCAACGGCGTTGTAACGGATTATCATTCATCCGCAAGTGCGGGTGATCCCTCGCCGCGAATAAAATCAGCAGCGGCTTCGGCCGATACGGTGTTGAGAAATAATTTTGCGGAGTTGTTTTGTACTGCCGATGCACGCGATGCAGACTCGCTTTCCATCATCTGGAATACCGGTCACGGTACCGTGTATGGTACAGGTTCGCAAGTGACATGGCGGGCACCTGATACGATTGGATTGTTTCCGCTCACTTGTTCTGTATCCGATTTGAAGAATACTCCGGTTATTGATACGGTGTGGATTCGTGTTGTGGACGGGATCAATCATTTTCCTCTCTTCACATCGCTGAAAGCGAAACCGAGGAAGATCGACCTGAATACACAGACGGTCATTTCTTCCGTTGCAGTGGACGCGGATGGTGATACGGTCCTGTTCTCATGGAGCGCAAAGAATGGAATCCTTAATGGAAATGGAAATTTTGTCACATGGTATGCCCCTTCGAATGCGGGAAATTATTGGATCGTCTGCACATTGAACGATCAAAAAGGTGGAATGACCAAAGACAGTATCGGTATCGAAGTCCGTAATTTTTCAGCGCAGACGAAAGGAAATCTTCTGGCTTTTTATCCATTTAACGGTAATACGTCGGATCAGTCCGGCGCAGGCAGGAATGGATCTCCCGTGAATCTCACGGCAGCGTCGGACAGGAACGGAACGGCAAACAGCGCCTATTCGTTCGACGGTTCAACGAGTTCCATCCGCGTTGCAAATGATGCGGGTTTGAATTCGCAGAATGCATTTTCAGCGAACTTCTGGATGACGGTGAAGGCATTCTACGAGCGGGAACAGTATCCGCTTTCACACGGAAACTATTCGAACCGTTTGAAGGTTTCCATATCGAACAAACATGTCCGGTGGACGATCAAAACAACGGCGGGGATCAAAGATCTCGATTCTGAAACAGAACTTATTCTTGATTCATTATACAATGTTTCGGTCACCTATAATGGATCGGATATGGAGATCTTCCTGAATGGAGAGTTGGATGCTTTTGCGACGTGGTCCGGAACGATCGCACAAACGGGACTGGATCTAATGATCGGTCAGGTGCTTCCGAACGATAATAATTATGGATTCAACGGTGTGTTGGATGATCTTCGGTTGTTCGATTACGGATTGTTGGTGAGTGAAATTACGTCGCTGAGTTCACGGATCACATCCGTGAAGAACGATCGGTCGGCAATGATTCCGTTGAACGCAAAACTCGAAGCGTATCCGAATCCGTTCAATCCGTCGACGACAATCAGATTCTCCATTCCACGACCGGGTCACGTCTCCGTCCGTATTGTGGATCTGCTGGGAAGAGAAGTCGCCAATATTGCGGACGGAAATGTTGCTGCCGGAATATTTGAACAGCGGTGGGATGGGAAAAATTGTGCAAGCGGAATGTACTTCTGTGTGATGCAGACTTTCGGACAAACGGTCATTCGAAAACTAGTTTTGATGAGGTAATGGGAATGGAACGGATAGAACTGAACGGACATTGGGAAATGAAAGCGGTCGATGCATACCGCACGGATCCTGCAGCGTGGGAATCGATCAAAGGATGGAATCCGGCCGTTGTTCCCGGGACCGTCCATACCGATCTGATGGCCCGATCGGTGATACCGGATCCATATATTCGGATGAACGAGAACGATGTGCAATGGGTGGAGGACATTCTGTGGTGTTACCGCCGTGAGTTCACGGTTGTAAAGGAACAGCTTGCTCTCCGAACGATCGAACTTGTGGCGGAAGGTCTTGATACATACGCGGAAATTTCCGTCAACGGAAAGAAGATCGGAACAACAGAAAATATGTTCGTTGAACACCGGTTCAATATTAAAAAATATCTCGTTGCCGGAAGAAACACCATTGAGATCCTTTTTGATTCTCCCGAAGTCCGCTCAAAACAATTGGAAAAGAAACAGGGCGCTTTGCGTGTTGCGTTGGAACCGCACAGGGTCTTTGTACGGAAGGCGCAATATTCGTTCAGCTGGGATTGGGGTCCCAAACTGACGACCTCAGGTATCTGGAGACCGATTTATATTGAATTGTCCACCGGCCCGGTATTGAAGGATCCGTATGTAAAGACATTGGAATTGAAATCGCGTTCTGCAGTGCTCGAACTCAGCGTATCGATCGCACAATTCAAAGCTCCTGTAAAAGTCACAGCAAAGATCGACGGTCCGCTGTATTCTGAAAGCATCTCAAAGAAAGCATCATCATCAACCGTCCGGTTCACAGTGAATGTGAACGATCCTCACCTGTGGTGGCCGAACGGACACGGAACTCACCCTCTGTATACGGCGCAGTTCACGCTGCATCATAAAGACGGAACGACGTCCGAAATAGCGACATCATTCGGCATCCGGACGATCGGGATCGAGCAGGAAAAAGATAAAGAGGGAAGATCATTCATCATTCTGGTGAACGGAAAACGGATCTTCTGCAAAGGTGCCGACTGGATCCCGTCCGACAATTTTATTCCCCGCATCAAGGACTCGACGTACGAACGATTGCTGACCCTCGCGCGCGACGCGAATATGAATATGATCCGCATCTGGGGCGGAGGGATCTATGAGCAGGATCTGTTCTATCGTCTCTGCGACAAACTCGGTCTTCTCGTGTGGCAGGATTTTATGTTCGCCTGCGGGGAATATCCTCAGACCAAACCATTCCTCGCCTCGGTAAAGGATGAAGCCGAAAAAGCTGTGTTGCGTCTGCGAAATCATCCCAGTATAGCCGTCTGGTGCGGTAACAACGAATGCGAATGGCTCTTCTGCACGGAGAATCCGGACAAGATGCCGGATGATATGAACGGAGCTGTCATTTTTCGCGATCTTCTTCCGGGAGTGTTGAAGACTCTTGATACATCACGGCCGTATTGGAGAAGTTCCCCTTTCGGCGCAGGATTTCCGAATGACGAATCGAACGGAACACATCATCAGTGGCATGTGTGGAGTTTCTGGAAAGATTATAAAGAGTATAACAATGTGAACGCCCGATTCGTGTCGGAATTCGGGTTCCAGGCGCCGGCAAACATCCTTACCTGGGAAGAGGTAACGCTTCCGCAAGACCGCACGCCGCAGCACCCGGTGATCGAACATCATAACAAACAAGTAGAAGGTCAGGAACGGCTGTTCCGGTTTCAGGCCGGTCACTACTCCGTCGGCACAAATTTCAATGATTTCGTCTATCGCGGCCAATTGGTGCAGGCAAATGCTTTGAAGACTGCAGTGGAACACTGGCGCAGAAGAAAATTCAATACAGCCGGTGCTCTCTTCTGGCAGTTGAATGACTGCTGGCCCGTCAGCAGCTGGTCAGTGATCGACAGCGGACTCAGACCGAAAGCAGCGTATTTCTATGCGAAACGGTTCTATGCGCCTCTGCTGGTCTCTTTCAAACAAACCGAGAGCGGACTGGAAGTTTGGGGGACGAACGATACGTTCGACCGTTTTCAGGGAACCGTGCAGTTGGTCCTCTCAACATTCAGTGGAGATAAACTCTCCGTTGAGGAAGAGAAGATCTCTCTGCTGCCGAACAGTTCATCAAAGCTCAAAGTGCTGAAGTTACAGGAACCGGCTGTGCTGAAAAGTGAATGCACGTATCTCACCGCCCGGATCCGCAATGTGGCCGGGGAAGTCTGCGAGAACCGCTATTTCTTTACCGAGCCGAAGTATTTGGATATCCCGGAGTCATTGATCGACGTCCGGACCCGGAGCGCAGGCGATGGAACCTGTCACATTACCTTGTGCAGCGACCATTTTGCAAAGGATGTTCGTGTTGAGAGTATCGTTAACGAGATCGAACTGAGCGATAATTATTTCGACCTCGACGCCGGCGTTCCCAGGACCATTCATTGTGTAACGGCCATGTCGGCGGATGAGTTGAAGAGGTGCATCAGTATTGTATCATATCGGAACGATGGGAACGTACTCATCGGAAGATAAATGGAATCAACAGATCTATATCGGAAATATCATGCGAAGGAGTGCAGTAAAAAATGAATGACCAGCATCCAGTATCAGTAAAACGAGACCCCACATTATTGTACCGTGATGCATCGCGCGTGATCGCGAGGACACTCATCACTGATGATGTTCCCAGGACCAAGCGAACCATCGATAGGGTTCTGAAACTGTCTCAGCAGGAGATCGAAAAGGTCTACGCCGATGTCTCAAAACATTTTTTCCATCGTCATAAGGATCTTGTGAAGGTACTGCACAAACACTTTGCGCTGGTTGCATCATATGTTCCTGCGGCGGTGGTATTGACCGAAACACAACGTCTTCTGATCGGGGCGTATTTCACCATGGAATACTCCATCGAATCAGCGGCATTGTTCAATCCATCGATTGTGTTGCATCCGGAGCAAACCAATGTTCCCCCTGGAAGCGTCCGCTTCCTGATGAGTCTTCGTGCAACAGGTGAAGGTCATATCTCCTCCATCGTGTTCCGTACGGGAATGATCAATGGGGACGGCACTGTCACATTCGATGAGAAAAGCAAATATGCCGAGACGCCGGAGATCGAACGTGACTCAGCGTCCGACGATTCGAATTATACCGTCCGGTTCACGCCGGATCAGAAGATCTCCGAACGGGTGATCTTCCCGGTGCTGCCGAGCGAAAGTAAAGGACTGGAAGATACCAGGCTTGTCCGGTTCGTCGATGACAATGGTGAAGTGACGTATTACGGCACCTATACAGCATATGACGGCATATCGATCCTTCCGAAGTTCATCGAAACAAAGGATTTTACGACATTTCGTGTGATCACGCTGAAAGGGTCGGCGGTCCAAAATAAGGGAATGGGACTCTTCCCGCGGAAGATCAATGGAAAATATTTTATGCTCTCACGACAGGATGGCGAGACCAATCGTGTAATGTGCTCTTCCGACCTTCATGTGTGGAACGATCCCGTTCTGATCCAGGAACCGACGATGCCGTGGGAATTCGTACAGATCGGCAATTGCGGTTCACCGATTGAAACGGACAAAGGCTGGCTGGTGCTCACGCACGGTGTCGGACCTATGCGAAAATACTCCATCGGCGCAATATTGCTCGATCGTGACGATCCGACTAAGGTGATTGCAGCGCTTCAGCAGCCGCTCCTTTCTCCGAATGAAGAGGAACGGGAAGGGTATGTTCCCAATGTTGTCTATTCCTGCGGCTCGATGATCATTGGAAAAAGATTGATCTTGCCGTATGCAATGTCCGATGTGACGTCCGGAATTGCGACAGTGGACGTGGATGAGTTACTGGATTCAATGGAAAAAATAGTGTGAGCATGATATATCATTCGTCTGTCGATTGCGAAAGGCTAACCGGAAAATTCTATGGCAAATGTAAAATTAGAGAATATCAAAAAGGAATACGAAGGCGGCATTGTGGCTGTGAAAGGTGTTTCCATCGATGTTAAAGATAAAGAGTTCGTCGTACTCGTCGGTCCTTCAGGCTGCGGCAAATCCACAACACTCCGCATGATCGCGGGACTTGAGGATATCTCCGGCGGAACACTGACCATCGATGATAAAGTGATGAATGACGTTCCGCCGAAAGATAGGGACATCGCAATGGTATTCCAGAACTATGCGTTGTATCCGCATATGAGCGTCTATGAAAATATGGCGTTCGGACTGAAACTCCGCAAATTCCCGAAAGAGGAGATCGATAAACGGGTCCGCGAAGCCGCAAAGATCCTCAGCATCGAAGAATATCTGGACCGTAAACCAAAAGCACTTTCCGGAGGACAGCGTCAGCGCGTAGCCGTAGGCCGCGCCATCGTCCGTAAACCGAAAGTGTTTCTGTTCGATGAACCTCTTTCGAATTTGGACGCAAAGATGCGTGTGCAGATGCGGACAGAGATCTCAAAACTTCACCAACGACTCGATGCGACGATGATCTACGTAACACACGATCAGACCGAAGCAATGACGATGGGAGACAGGATCGTGGTGATGAAGGACGGGAATGTGATGCAGACCGACTCACCGCTGAATCTGTATAACAATCCGACCAATAAGTTTGTGGCAGGATTTATCGGAAGTCCGGCAATGAATTTCGTCGACGGAACTATCGTCAAAGAAACAACAATGAAGTTTCTTGAGAAAGGGACGACCCTGTCCGTTGACATACCAAAGGAGACGCAGAAATTACTAGAATCATATATCGGCAAAGAGATCTGGCTGGGAATTCGGCCGGAGCATATCTCTGCTGAAAAGACAAAATCCTCACGTATCAGCGCGAATGTTGAAGTGGTGGAACCGATGGGGAATGAGATCTTTGCGTATGTCACTTGCGGCGCAGCTCAGCTTGTTGCGCGTATGGTGCCGATGGATATTGTCCCGGGACAAACAAAAGATTTTACCTTTGATATGAGCAAAGCGCATTTCTTTGATAAAGTTACGGAGAATGTCATTCGGTGATTTGTAATGCCATTCATGCTGCGATTCATAGTCCTGATATGAATTTATTGTAGAGTATTATTTGCTTTGCCTGGTTCCCAAACCACGATTGGGAACCGCTTTTTTAAACGTCCGTATCGTTCGTTTGTGAAACAAAGAATCCTAAGCAGAGTTTGGAATCGAGACGCTACTATAAACGTATACCGTTCAGCCGAGATGTTTATCCATCCCCATCGAATATCCTTGGTTCTTCCTAAACATCATCTTTTTCGATTACAGGATTGTGAATTTGAAAAAGTATGTGCTTTCATTATACTTTTACCGATTTCTGGGTAACATTACGCAGATCGAACGATTCAAACTGGTGTTCCTGTAACGATATTATTCAATTCTGTCTCAACTGGTCAAAATATTTTATGCGTCATGAATGATGGTGTTGTAATGGGCTTGACAGACCGTTCATTCCAGAAACCGCTCGAATCCGGGCCGTTCCTTGCCGCGGTGCGGGAATGTCTTTCAAAACGATAACTGCTTCTTTTTCTCTGTACCGGCTCCGCCTCAATATATATTTTACACTACTGTGGGATTGCGATCATTTTGTCAGGGATGTCACCAACCGGTCAATTGTTTGCATTGGATACCCTCATCGAAATAATATTTGACACCTCGCCGCTCTTTTTAACCTTTTTCACCATTAAATTTGAATACCCTGACGATTGAGTCGTGATGTTATTCCCTGCATTCTCGGTTTCTTGGATCCCGCTACGAGCGGAATCCAAGGAGGGGGAGATTCAGGCAGGACAAAGATACCCCGCTCCTTGTGTCGGCGAGGGAAAGTAAATCGAGAAGTTCTTAATGCTATTACATTAAAGACATTTTTGTCCGCTATACTTTGATATTATGTGTTGCTGTTTACTGTGTGAAAGCCTACATTCTTCGGTCTCGCATTATAGTGTTTAATGATTTGCTCTTTTTTATATCTATCGCCTGATAAAATATTATCCACGGAAATTCAATATCGTTAAGAAGAATTTCACAAAGAATGAATTATTTAGCACCAATGTTTTCTAAATCACATTTATTAAATAATCTGCGAGGAGTGTCATGAAGAAATTATTTACAATATCGCAATTTGCCGTTATTGCGGTGATCATGGTTGCCTTACAAGTTGTCAAAGCGCAAACGACTATTTTTACCGAAACATTTGAATCAGGGACAGCGAATGCGGCATGGGGGAGCAATTATAAGGGCGAAGAGACAATACTGGCAAAGCCGATGGCAAATGCACCGAAAGCACTCACGGGCGGCGGAAATTACGTCGGTTTGT